>JAOZMN010000416.1 GCA_029934265.1 Bacteroidales bacterium | reverse complement strand
TAGACTGAACACAACTCTGTTTTAAAAATAAAGTTTTACAACATAATAGCATAATTACAACAAAAAACATGACAGCAGAAATAATCACCATAGGCGATGAAATACTTATCGGGCAAATAATTGATACAAATTCGGCTTGGCTTGCTTCGGAGTTGGATAAAATCGGTGTTTCGATAATTAAAATAATTTCGATTTCGGATAAGTCGGAAGCTATTTTTAATGCTCTCGAAAATTCCGGTGCAGATTTAATCCTGCTTACCGGCGGACTCGGTCCGACAGCCGATGATATAACAAAACCGGTTCTGGCAGAGTTTTTTGAAACAAGACTTGTTCATAATAAAACGGCTTTTGAAAATATGCAAAATTTTGTCTTGCAAAGAGGCATGAAACTTAACAAAGGCAACAAAGAACAAGCCTTGTTGCCCGAAAATTGCACAGTAATTCCGAATAAATACGGAACGGCTACTGCAATGATGTTTCAGAAAGCCGGAAAACGTTTTATTTCCATGCCGGGTGTGCCTTTCGAGATGAAAAATATTTTTACGGAAGAAATTTTACCGATAATTAAAGAAAATTATACACTTGATACGGTAATTCATAAAAACATACCCGTTTTCGGTGTTCCGGAATCCGTGCTGGCGGAAAGACTTGTTGATTTTGAAAAAATGATGCCCGAAAATTTGAATTTGGCATATTTACCTTCTCCTGAAAGAGTTTTATTGCGTTTAAGCATTGCCGGAAACGATAAAAATTTATTAAATTCAATAATTAAAGAAAAAAACAAGGAGCTTAAAAATATTTTAGGAAATGATATTTTTGCTTCCGAAAATATTTTTTTGGAAGAGCTTGTCGGAAAAAAACTTAAAAAAGCAGGTCAAACAGTCTCTACGGCTGAAAGTTGTACAGGCGGAAATATCGCAAAACTTATAACTTCCATTTCCGGCAGTTCGGAATATTTTGAAGGTGGAGTTGTAGCATATTCCAACAGGATAAAAAACGAAATACTTGGAGTTAAAGAACTGACACTCATGGATTTCGGAGCGGTAAGCAAAGAAACAGTTGAAGAAATGGCGGTCGGAATTATGAAACTTTACGGAAGCGATTATGGAATTGCCGTTTCCGGTATTGCAGGTCCGGGCGGAGCAAGTCCCGGCAAGCCGGTTGGTACTGTTTGGATTGCCGTTGCAAGCAAAAATAAACTTATCTCCGAAAAATATTCTTTCGGGAATTTAAGAGATGTAACCGTCCGCAGAGCATCGGCAACGGCACTTAATATGTTGAGGAAAATTTTATCCCATAAAACAAGTCGCAGACCTTAGTTTTTGTAAAGTGTGATTTTTACAATCCGTTGTTCTTTGTCTTCGGTTTCTATATCTTTATTTTCAAGGTTTGAAAAAAACTCACCGTATATTTTTCTTAAAATTTTTGCTTTTTTTATTTCGGATTCAGTAATGATATTTCCGACATTATTTATACGATTTCGAGCAAGTAAATAATTTGCTTTTTCTTTGCCTTTGTTATCTGCAAAGCCTTCAATAATGATAAAATCAAATTTATTTTCTTTTAAAAAAATATTGATATTTTCAATTCCGATACTGTCAATTTCTGCATCACCGATTTTAAAGTTAATTGTCATCTCACTGATTTTACGGGAATTATGATAACGATATTTTATTTTATCGTTTTTATTTCCGATAATATCAAAACTAAAAAATGTGCTGTCGTTCGGAGCTATTGTTTTTTTCCAATTAATAAGAAAAGCAATATCATTAGAATAAGCATTTTGAGATTCAATTTTATTTAATTTCATGTTTTTCAACAAATAATTCTCACCTGTTGCTACAAAAACAGCTTCTTGTCCGATATTATTTTTCGGATTAATCTTTAAAACTTCATTATTTTTTTCGCTTACAAAAATTATTTCTTCCGGAATATCTTTGAGTTTGAATACATTATTTATTTTTAGTTTATGTTTATTGACAAGTAAATAAGAATTATTATTTATTACGGTCGGCAAATCCATAATTTGAGAAAATGATACGGATACAGATTTTCCGGTAATATTTTTTATCATATATTCGCAACGATAAGAGGTCGGCTTATTCGATAAAACAGGCTTCATATTTTTATCGCACGGAATTAAATTTTGAACAATTTTAAAATTATCAGTTCTGTATGTCAGCGTATTTCGTTCTTTTAGAGTTGCATCAACAAATTGTTTTGCTTTTATATAAGTTGTATTTTCAAGATTATCGGAATTGCTGATTGTTTTATTTTTTGTTTTAAGCGTAAAATATGATGTAGAATGATTTAAAGGATAGCCGAACGAGATTGGAAAATCATCATTTCCGAAAGTAAATTTTCCGTCTATATCTGTTTTTTTTCTTTTTTTCAGAACAACAATTTTGACATTTTTCTTTGCCAGTTCTTTTCCTGTATCTAAAACTTTCAAATAAAAAATTGTATCATTATCCGGATTTACGGTAATTGTACCGGAATTTCCTGTTTGTTTGATAATATCTGTAGAAATATATACATCAAGATTTGATGAATTTTTAACTGACCAAGTTAGAGTTACTTTTTCACCTTCATAAATAGTATCTTTATCTGCCGTAAATTTCAAAACAGGTTTAATTACTCTGTTTCCAAGCGAATCTGAGCCTGAATATTTTGTACCCGCCGGCACTAAATCAAGACTACCTTTGTTATAAATTCCAAAAACGGTTGAATACACTTTTTTTTCACCCGGAGCAATATTTACGGCATTCCATTTTAATATTATTGCACTGTCGTGATATTTTTTGCCGATAAGTTTATCGGAAACGTCCCAAAGAGTTGAATATAAATGTCCCCAAGAAC
>JAOZMN010000415.1 GCA_029934265.1 Bacteroidales bacterium | reverse complement strand
CTTAAAACCCTAAGGGTCTGATTTTGAAAAAATATACTTTTTAGACTGAACTCTACTTTTATTCAAAATAATTTAATTGCCTTAAAGATGAAAAAAAACTTAAAAATATCTCTTGCTTTTTTAATTCTTCTGTGGATAATTGAAATTTTTGATTTCATAACGCCATTTAGTCTTGATAATTTCGGAATACGACCTTTGCAAATTCCCGGATTGAAAGGAATTTTGTTTGCTCCGTTTTTGCATGGCGGTTTTCAGCATTTAATGTCAAATTCAATTCCCATAGTTATACTGATGTGGACAATTTTAACTTTTTATGATAAAATTTGGTGGCAAGTTACAGTTTTTTCTGTAATATTCGGAGGTATCGGAGTTTGGTTTTTCGGAGGAAGCGGTACAGTACATATTGGTGCAAGTGGTTTGATATTCAGCTTAATAGGTTTCTTGCTTGCCAGTGGAATTTTTCGTAAAAATTTGAAAGCATTTTTTATTGCTCTTGTAATTTTCCTTCTTTATGGCGGAACATTATTTTTTGGAGTTCTGCCCGGTCGTCCCGGAGTTTCGTGGCAAGGGCATTTCTTCGGAGCTATTGCAGGAATTGTATTAGCTTGGGTTTACAGAAAACCGAATGTAAAAAAAAATAAAGAAGAAATCTTATAAATTTAATGGCATATAATTCATTACAACAATTCATAGAAGCGATTGAAAAACAAGGAGAGCTTGTTCGGATAAAAGAAAGGGTATCTGTAAATCTTGAAATTGCTGAAATTGCCGACAGAATGTCTAAGGAAGTCGGTGGAGGAAAAGCATTGCTTTTTGAAAATAACGGAACTGATTTTCCTGTGTTGATAAATGCACTCGGTTCGGTGAAACGAATGCAAACAGCGTTGAGTGTCAGCAACTTTGATGAAATCGGACAGAAAATAGATGCACTTTTTAAAAATCTGACAAGTCCAAAAAAAGGATTGAAAGATAAGCTGAAAATTCTTCCGGAACTTTCAAAAATGGCATCTTATATGCCCAAAATTATTTCCGGCAAAGGAAAAAGTCAGGAAATAATACATAAAGAACCGGATTTGTCTATTTTGCCGATGCTTAAAACATGGTCGAGAGATGGAGGACATTTTTTTACATTCCCGCAAGTTATTACAAAAGACCCACATACAGCTACCCGAAATGTAGGAATGTACAGAATGCAAGTAATGGGCAAAAATACAACCGCAATGCACTGGCACAAGCATAAAGTAGGAGCGAGGCATTACAACGAATACAAAGAACTCGGCGAAAAAATGCCGATAGCAGTGGCTTTGGGAGGCGACCCTGTTTATACTTATTCGGCAACAGCACCGCTTCCTGATAATGTTGATGAATATATGCTTGCCGGTTTTTTGCGAAAGAAAAAAGTGAAACTCGTAAAGGCAATAACGCAAAATATTGAAGTCCCTGCTGATGCGGATATTATTATAGAAGGCTATATTGACACGAGTGAAAAATTTGTTTGGGAAGGTCCTTTCGGCGACCATACCGGTTTTTTTTCGCTTGCCGATTGGTATCCGCTTTTTCATGTAACTTGTATAACGCATCGAAAAAATGCAATTTTTCCGGCAACGGTAGTCGGCATTCCGCCGATGGAAGATGCTTATATCGCAAGAGCTACGGAGCGTATTTTTCTTAGTCCGATAAAACTTGCCATGCTGCCGGAACTTACCGATATGAATATTCCCGATGTCGGAGTGGCTCATAATTTGACTTTGGTAAGTATTAAAAAAAGTTTTCCCGGACACGCTCACAAAGTAATGAGTTCGCTTTGGGGAGCAGGACAAATGATGTTCAATAAAATGCTTGTAGTTTTTGAAAAACAAATTGAACTTCGTAATTATAAGCAAGTTGCAAAAATTATTTCGAGAAATGTGAATCCGGCAAACGATATAAATTTCAGTAAAGGTGCTTTGGATATTCTCGACCATTCTTCTACAAAATTCGCCTATGGAAGTAAAATGGGAATAGATGCAACTCAAAAATACGATGAAGAATTTACTGAAAATTATCCCGAAATAAAAATTTCGGAACTTAAACCTAATATTGAATTAATAAAGTCTAAATATCAAGAAATAAAGGAGATAAATATAAATCTTTTGAAAGAAGAAATTTCATTTGTTTTTATTTCCATAGAAAAAAACAAAAAAAAACATATTAAATTAATTTCAGATGAAATTGTAAAAGAAAAAGGTTTTAGTAAAATAAAATTTTTTATATTTGTAGATTATCCGGTAGATGTTTTTGATATTGAGCAAACTACATGGATATTTGCAAATAATATCGAACCGCTTAGAGATTGTAGAATTATTAATAATAAAAACATTTCACACCTTATAATAGACGGAACAAGAAAACGAGCCGACTTAGATAATTTTAAAAGAAATTGGCCCGATATAGTAACCGCCGACGATAAAACTATAAAACTTGTAGATGATAAATGGGAAAAATACGGTATCGGTAAATTTATTAAATCACCGTCTTTAAAATATAAACCTTTGATATTGAGCAAAACAGCTATTGTGGAATAAGAGACCCGACCTCTTTAGTGTGGCAAAGTCGTATTTGTAAAAAAATCAAGTTATTATATGAAAGTTGATTTAGTTTACTCAAAAAAAAATAGTTATATTTATGATTTCAGTCTAAAAAGTAGATTTTCTCGAAATCAGACCCTTATGGTTTTAAGTAATAAGCTATAAATCAAATAGTTAGATTTGTTAAATTTTGTTAAATCAAACCATAAGGGTCTTCTTATACCGAACTCATTTATAGAAAAAAGAATATGAAATATTTTAAAAATTATATTAGAGTGATAAGTTCAATTTCATTTGAACTTATCACAGAAC
>JAOZMN010000002.1:11673-29511 GCA_029934265.1 Bacteroidales bacterium | reverse complement strand
TACTTCGTGTTGTCCGACTATCTCAATTCCGTAGCCTGAATTTTCCTTTTTTTTTGTTTCTCTTGGCGTGTATCCCATTTTTTGAAAATTTAGATTAATAATTAAATAAAAATTGCTTTTAATTTTTCGTTTTCGATACCGAAAGCAACGGTAATTGATTGTTTTTCTGTAAATTCGTTAGATTCATCAAACAAAACCTCCGCTTCGGATATGAAATTTATATTTTTTGTCATTTTGTCAAATTTAATAATAGCTTGCTTTCCTGCCAGTTCCATGTTACTCGGAATTGTTATAACAACATCGTCAGTTTCTGCTTTTAACACTGTTATATTCTCAATATTTTCTATTCCTATTGTAAAACTTGAATCTTTATAGATGAAATCTTTTAAATTCGAGCCTTGTAGGATAGCAGTAAATAAATTTGCAAACATATTATTAAGTTTCGTTCTTACACTTAGTCCGCTTTCTCCGTTTTCAAGTTCTAATTGTCCCATATTTTATAATTCATCAATCCATGTTCTGTTATCTATCCAAAATGCTTGGTCTGTCCAAAAGGCGGTGTCAAGTATCCATTCTTTTTCGGATAAGCTTTTTACACCGGTTGCCATATTGAACGTTTCTAAATATTCTTTTTTTGCGTTGCTTTGAGTTTCATATATTATTTTTTGTCCGGAAGTTAAATCTGAATCTAAATCTAATTCAGTATTTAATTTAAGAAGCTCAAATATAAAATCAGGATTTCCCGACAGTTGTACGGCAATATCTATTAGTGTTTGCTTATTTAAAACTGATACTTCCATTCTCAATATTTAAGCCTTTTGTGTCTTTATTATCCGCTCTTAAATTCAATTTTACTTTTTGTTTTAATGCCAAAAGTGAACCTCCGGCACTTAATTCATTAACAAGGTTTACACCAAGTTCCGGAAATTGTTTATAATCGTTTTTAACAGCTTGTAGAATCATTTTTATTTCTTGTTCCTCACTATCTTCAATAAGAAAATCGCCGTTAAGAAACTTCAAATCATTGTCATTGTCAAGAACTATATCTTTGCTATCCATATTAAAATTCCTAATTCTTAATTATCACCCATGCTTTACCGTTTCATTTTCGTAATCTCCTTTATTGAAATTTCCTGTATTAGTTGCCGGAGTAGTTGTAGGAGAAATTACTCCCGGTACCGGACTTGCACTAACTGTTGCCGTTGTAATATGAATATGTGCATTAAATTTAGCTACAAATCCGTTAAAGTCTGTAACGAGACTATTTAATTTACTTGTCAATTCATTAATTTTAATAAGTCCTTCAAATTCATCTCCGTTTAATAATACTTCACCCGATGTTATTATTTCTACTCGTTTTACTTTGCTTGTTTTTATTATATATGCTTCATTTTCGCCATGATAACCTATTATTACATAGCTGTCGGTTTCCGGTATTATCAATATTCCGGTATCGCCTGTTATTACGGCTTGTAATCTGACACCTTGTAAGTCAGCATCTTCATTTACCGGCTGTACTGTACAAGTTTTTTCGGTTTCATCAACTTCTGTTACTTTACAAATATGCTGATGAAATACTTTTGTGCCTGCGAGTATTTTTATTGCTTCGGCTATTTCCATACTCTGTCAAGTTCTATCGTTTGTTTATATCCGTTTTGTCCGAACTCTCTTTGTACGGATTTCACAATATATGTTCCTTGCGGATTGTATTTGTGATTTATTAATGTTACAGCATCTCCATGATTAACAACCGGCTGTCCGAATGCGACAAAAGAACCAGCATAACCGTCATATTTTAATTTTTCAAGTTCCTGTTCGGCTCGGCGTTCAAGTTCTTTTTTATCAATATTATAATAATGATATGTTCGTTGCTCGCCGTCCTTATCTCCTTTTTCTACCGTTGTTTTACTGTTATCGTCTGCGATGCTTATTACTACTACTTTAAATCTGGTATCCTGAGCTATGCGAAACTCTAAATTGTCATATGAAATAATATCAGTAGTAAAACTAAATGTATGTGATTTTTGAGTTTCTGACCAATAACGTAAACCTGAATATAATGTATCTCCTTTGAAATATGAATAAATACCGTAATTATTACTTTGTTTGAGATGATTAAGAACTACTGCCGGTGTTGTATTGTTTATTCTAAATTTTCCGAGATTAATATCATTTACTTTATATTTAATATCAGACGGTAAAATTGTTTTCAAAAGCTCATCTAATGTTACCTTTTTAAATGACTTTTTAATGCTGTTTTTTTTCAATTTAAACATCAAATCTTCTACTGATACAGTAAACGGAATATCAGATTTTACTGATTTTACAATTCCTGTAAATACATCATCGTTATTGTTATCATAACCTATTTTGATATTTACGGTATCGTTTCGTTTTATCAGTTCGGTAATTTCTTTTTTGTCCCATGATGTTTTTCTGGGGAACTTAATTATTGCCGTATCTGTTAATAGTTCCGAGCTTGAGTTTATTTGTAAATCCACAACTCCGGAATAATCAAAATTTCCAATTTCTATGAAAGCTGTATTTCGTTTCATTTCAATGTAATAATTCAAAATTTTTTCATGTTACCGGTGTGTTTTCGGAATTAGAACTTAAAACAAGTTCTGTCGCCATGTCGGAAATTGCATTTAATTCAAAGAACTGCATATTGCCTTGTGCTTCCTGTGCTTCCAATGTGTAACTTTCTATTACAATATCATCAATATCAAAATTTTGTAAAAAAGCACTTAAAACCCTTAATTTTTCGGGACGTTTGCATAAAGTAATCAATTTCAAAACCTCCATTGCAGGGTATTCATCTATTCCGAATAATGCACCTTTTATATTAATGATATAATCACCGTCTGAAATATATTCTTTGATTGTGCCATTCATTCCTTGAATTGGCGTTTTTATTATATTTTTGGTCATGGAAACGTCCATTAAAACCATGTCTATTATTAAATTATCGCCATCCGGGTCTATTATTAAATTATCCCACATTGGAGTTCCGAAGTACTCCGACCGCTTTAAGTCAATTTCGGGCTGACCTCCGAGTGCGAGTTCGTAAAGTTTGCCGTGTGCGTATTCAATTCCAAGAGTAGATAATAACCAAACAAATCGGCGACCTTGCCCTTTTGCCAGTGCCTTTACATCTGTTTTAAGCAAACTTTTATATCTATCTTTTATACTAATCATTGTTAATTGCTCATTGTTAATTGCAAACTATCCATTATTAACATCGTTTACCGCTTCAAGTAGAACATTTAATAAATGTTGTTTTACTTCTGCACTGCTTTCTTTTAATGTTTGTGTTATTATTTCAATATTACCTCCCATTAAAGTATCAATATTAATAGTCATGTTTTTGGCAACTCTGCTGTCGCTTGCAACATTATCAACACTTTCATTAATTTGATTATTTTTACCTGAAGCGCCACTTCCGGTTAGATTTACATTTCCTCCTTTATTGCCTTTTTTGCCTTTATTGCCTTTTTTTTCTTTATTTAAACCAAGCAAAGTTTTCATTTCTGCTTGTAAGTCTGTTGCTCGTTTGCCGTAGTCTGTACCTCCAGCACTTGTTAATCTGCCATATGTTCCTATTAAATGAGCTGTGTAGTCTAATTTTTTTGATAAACTTGTATATTTTTCGGAATCTTTATTTGATAATTTTTTAAAATTGTCAGTTTGTTCGCTTTCAACAATAAATGTACTAAGTTCTTGTGCTTTTTGTTGGGCTTGTGATTTTAGTAATGTACTTTTTCCTGTTTCAACTTCATAACCAGCACTTTTTTGTAAACTTTGATAATATTTTTTGTAATCATCTGCATTTTTATTAAATACATTATTCTCAACATCGCTGTCAAACATGGATACAAAACCGTCCATTATTTCTACAACACCACCACTATCCCAACGGTCTGAAGTGGACATTCTTTTTAGAAAAAGAGCTTTTGCACTTTCATCTCCGTTTTTTGCTTTTTGTAACAAATCTAACTGGAGTGTAGCATGGTCTTTTTCTCCTTTTGCGTCCTCCAATTTCTGTTTATTATAATCAGCTACTTCACTTGCGGCTTGTAATGATATTCTTTTTTCATAGCTTGCATTTACTTTATCAAGTTGTGTTAAAAGGTCTGCATTTTTTACATTTTCAATGTCCAAGTTTCCGAGAAAATCGGGGTATTGTTCTTGTAGTGAAAGTAGCAATCTTGAGCGTTCGTCTGATGCTGTATTTGTGTCGGTAATAACACTTACAAGTGAATTAAAACCTGCTTTCTCCATTGCAAGTTGTTCAGAAAGTGGGACTTGTACCCAGCCTTTTGCAGTTGTTACCAAAGATGATAAACCACTGACGGCATCTCCTATTGGTCCGGTTTGAGAACTGCCCATTGCATTCATAAGTGAATCCCAACTATCGGCAAGGTTTGATAATTGCCCTCCGGTTGTTTTGCTTATTGCATTCATACCGCCCTGAACTCCTTTGAGTTCTCCGAGTGATAACATGTATTCTTTTACGGCATCTGCGTTTCTTTCTACTTCAACGGGATTTCCTTTAAATATAAATTTGAATTTATTAGTACCTTTCATGGCACTTCCTTTTATTCCAAATTCTTTGAGTCTTTCAAACTCTCCCATTTGAGCGTCAAGAATTGCTTCAGTAAGTTGGTCGAATGATTTGCCTCTGCTTGATGCTAAATCTCCAAGTTTTGTCATATCAGACATTACAGGTTTGAAACCTGCATTTTCCAATTTAATAAAACTATCGGTAAGTTCATCAACTTGAAATGGCGTTTTTGCTGCAAAATTTTCTAAATCTTGCATTGCCAATTTTGCTTTTATAGAACTTCCGTAAGTATTTTTGAGTACCGCTTCAAAACGTTGGTATTTTGCGGTTGTTTTTACAATATCGCTACCAAGTTTTATAGCTCCGGCTCCAATTGCCATGCCTGCCAATGCACCGCCAGCCATACCTGCCATACTTGAAAAACCGCCTTTGCCGGCTTTTTTAATACCGCCTTTTTTTTCAATTAAACCAATTTGCCTGTTTAGTTTACGAATATCCTTAGAGGCATTTTTAATGTCTTTAATATCAACAGATGTTCTCCGTTTTTTTTCGAGCATGTTAAGTTTTCTATTCAAACTATCAAGTGTAGTTCCTACATGCCCTGTTTTCTTTATTGATTTTTGAATTTTACGAAAAGAACTATCCGATGAAGATGCAATACTTCGCATCTTATCAGAGTAATGGTCTGCCAACGATATTTTAAATTGTAAATTTTTCATTAAATTTTGCAAACAATTCCTAATTCCTAATTATTTAGGGTGTCCCTGTTCAAATGCCCACTGTAATTCTTTCCAACGAGCAGTCCATTCATCGTCTGTTAAAGTGTTCGGATTTAGATGTAAATAAATTCGTATAAGAGTATCTATTTTACTTATATCACCGATATTACTTTTGGCTTCTAATTTTTTTTTAAGCTCGCTTGCCTTACCGTTAATAATTCATCGACTGCGACAGTTGCTGAATAAAAAGCATCGTCATCAGTTTTTATTCTGTCATCGCCGGCAAGCCACGATTTCGTTAAGATTATCTCTTTTGCTTTTACCGGATTGCTGTTAATTATTGCAAGTGCCATTCCCATTACATAGCGTTCCGGACGTTTCAAGTATCCGATAAGCTCAATTACTTCGTTTGTTTCAGGCTCCTCAAACTGAACATTTATAGTGTAAATTTCTTTATGTTCTGCTTTGAGTTTATTAATCTCCGTTTCCGAAATTTCACCAACTTTCCTTAATATTACTTCCTTTTTCATATTTTTTTTATTTCTGATAAGTGATAACTTACAACTTACAACTGATAACTGTTTACTGCTAACTGATAACTGTTTACTGCTAACTGCTAACTGATAACTGTTTACTGTTTACTGCTAACTGCTAACTGCTCACTTCCACTTAATATGCGATAAAATAAGCGGTATTTCTATTTCCGTAGAATCTGAATTAATATCAAATTCACGTCCATTTTTAGTGAACTCACAATTTTTGAGAACACAAGCAAAAACATTGTCTGAATTTAACGGAACTGCAACAATATTAATATCAAACATTGGCACGTCCAAAATGTCTTTATTTGGAGCTCCGGCTTGTATTGCTTCAATTTCTCGTGGATACAAAGTTAGACTTCCGGTTGCTTTTTTTATGCCTTTGTGCCGTCCGACAGGTCTGTTAGAACCAAGTCCGTATTTGTCTGTTTTTTCCTGTTCCTCCGAAGCGGATATTTTTGAGATTCCATAAACAGGAACTCCGGCTATTGTTACTTTTATATCCACTGCTGAGTATTCAGTTCCGTTTAATAATACTGGAGTATCTGGCATTTTTTTGAATTATAAATTATTAATTATAAATTTTAAATTGTTATTTTTTATACACAATTCTTACAATTTTCCGAAACCAATTTCAACTTCTACATTTCGGGCTACTCCTCTTATTACAAGTGTAATATTTACTACAAGTAATGAAGTAGCTCCTATGTTTTGGTCCGGATTTATTTTTACTTCAAAAGCACTTAATTCACCATTTTTAACCATGTTTTCAAGAGCATTATCAACAGTGTTTTCCCAATCAACGACAGTTTCAAGGTCTAATTTGCCTGCTGTTGTTAATGTTATCGGACTGTTTAATTTAGGAAGTAAAACAGTTCTTGTATCTCGAATTGCTTTATCAATGGTTCTTACATTATTGATATAAGCATAATCGGAAGTAAAAGCGTCTGCGGTACTGTTTTCGTTAATGTAACTGCCTGCTATTCCTACATGTTTTCGTAAAAATATATAGCCTTGTTCATTTAAAGAATCAATCAGATTAATTCCTGTTGCTGAATATAAATCTCCGTTTGAAAATGCAGGTACATCAAGTTCATCAGTACTCATTTTGAATTGTGCAACCCATGCAATACTTTCATTTACTGCTGATTTTGAAACCGCACCAAGTACAGAACCAAGGGCTGGAGCTATTTTTCCGGCATCAAATAAAGCTTTGCCATCATTACCGCCGTCCATTCCTATAATTACAGAAACGTTCGGGCTTGTTTGGTCTCTTAAATCGGGCAAAGCAGATAAGTTCATTCCGAGCAAATCTCCTGCATATAAAATGCTTAAAGGTTTATGTTCGTTAAATAAAGTATCTGCAACGGCTTGTAAAACAGCTACATTTGTAAGAACAAAAGCACTGTAAGTAATTACAGCAACTTGCCGTAAATCTCCGTTTGCATTGTTTTGAATAGTCGAAATTTCAGAAAAATCAAAATCAGCATCTTCGGCAGAACCAAACATAATATGTAATTCACTATCCGGTTGTATTCTAAAAAATTCTTTTACCTGGTAATATTCTTCCGGATAAGTCGCTTCCGTTATGCCTTTGCTTTCGGCATCGGCAAGGCTTGCTACTTTATCGTAAGTAAAAGGAACTGCTGGTGCTGAACCTCCACCTGCATAAGACCGCAAAAATACTATACCACTTTTATGGTCTTGATTTGGTAAAGTAGCACCAAGGCCACCCTGTCCTTTAATGAATTTTATATCGTTTAATCCGCTCATAGCTTATTTTGTGATTTGTGAAAGAATGAAGTGTTTAACTTTCCAACAGTTTTAAACTTTTGGAAAGTTTTTTATTTTGTAGATATTTTTGCTGTTAAATCATCACTTGTTACGGTTTCAATAGTTAAGGCTTTTTTCCTTATTGTTCCGTGAAGTCGTAATGAATGATTTTTTGCAGGGTTTTCTTTTAAGAAAAATTGTCCATCGGAAGTTATATAAAGTTTTTTCACTTTGTTATCCGACATTATTTTTCTCGCTTCTTTTTTTTGAGATTCTTGCATTTTGTGAAATTTTGATGTTTAAAATTAAATTAATTATTGGTATGTAGAGACGTTGCATGCAACGTCTCTACGATGATAGCAATCATCTATGCCGTTTCGTTTACGATTGCGGCTATTGCTCTTTGTTTCTTTGGCAACGCAACAAATCGAAGATTGTAACTAAGTAAATTACGTTTATTTAATACATCATCTTTAGCTTCTTGTAAAAATGCTTCTATGCTTCCTTGTGCCTTAAACATTTCAGATGACAAGAATGCAAACGAACTTTCTCTGTCGGTGCCTGCCGGGGCTGTTCCGTATGCTTTTTTAACAAATGTATCATCGAACAAAGGTGTATTTATGTATTCAAAAACTTCAAATCCGTATAAGTTTAAAACCTTGCCTTGTGCAATATTTTGATATTGATTTTGGAACACTTCCGAAATACTTAATAAATCGCTTATGTGCTGATTCCCAAGTACAAGTACCCTGCCTTTTTTCGGAGCTTTCATATCATCAAATTTCTTTTTAAGACTGATAATATCCGCTATTGTTAATCTTTTGTAACCCGAACCGTTATCATTACCTGTCGTTTTTACTATTGGTGTATTTTCAGTATCGGTTTGCGGTGCAAAAGCATGTGCCGCTTTATCACCAGTTTCCGTTTGCAATGACTCTCTATGTAAATCCATAGCAAGTTTCATTTTTTTATAAGATATAGCATAAAGTTCATCGGCTGATATTGAAGTAGGAACAGTTTCAAATTTAGATAAGCTAATTCCTATATCTCCTTCTCCAAGATTTTGCGGTGTAAGTGGGTATGTTGTATTGTTAATCAATACTTCGGGGTGAGCTCCAACATCTACAAGGTGTATAACATCGTTGCCTACATATCTCGAATAATCAGGAACTTTTTTTAAGAACGTTGCTTCGTGTGTGAAGTTTTTAAGCATTTCACCTGTCCAAATTTCTCTGTAAACGCCAGCGTTTGCAACTCCAATTCCTCCTCCACTCGGTATTAACGAAGTTAATGCTACACCTCCTATAACCGGTAATGCCGGTATTCCAAGTCCTGTTGCTATTGCCGAACCGGCAACGAGTGCAAAAATAAATGTAAAAAATATTGTTTTGAAAATTTTCATTTGAATAAAATATTAAGTTAAAAAAAATATGAATTATAAAATATGAATTATTCCTAATCAATATCCGGAAAATATCCGAACTCGTCATTAAATAATTCTAAATAAACGTCTCTGCTTGTTTCTCTTAGTTCCTCAAGTTCTTTGTCGGAATAATCAGACCATGCTTTTGCTTTGTTTGAAGTGCCGGACGGTTTTTTGTTTATTATTGCATCAGATAAGCGTTCTTGCTTTGGCTGTTCTTTTTTTTCTTTTGTTGCAATAATTTCAAGTGTTTTTTCTGCAAGTCCGTAGTTTTGTTTTGCAAGTGCTTCAAAATGCTCTTTGTTATCATCTGTGATGCTTTCATGTTGCATCAATTTTTTAATTCTTGCCGTTTGAAGTTCCGATAATTTTTCTTTGTCGGATTTTGCTTGCGACTCTCTTATTTTAAGTTCTGCAAGTATTTCATCTTCGGTTGCCATGGCTCCGAGTGCCAAAAAAATAGCTATTGCTTTCATATTATTACTCTGTTTAAGTTTTATTGTTGGTATATTATTTGAATAATCTGATAAATTTATAAGTCCGTTGTCATTATATAACCTTAAGGCATTTTTATTTGCACCTATATCAACTATTGATGCTTCCTGAAGTTCGGATTTTAAAAGTGTAGCTCGTTTTTGTCCGGCTTTTATATGTTTCTCATCTTCCGACCATGTAACAGTTTTCAATCCGGCTGATGCCATTTTGATAATTCCGGCATCGACTTTATCTTTTATCTGTATAGCAAATTTATCTTTTTCATCAAATACAGCTTCTGCGGTTATAGATTTTATACCGTTTATGGTTTCTAATCTAATATCTTTCCAATATCCGATTGGTAAAACTTGATTTTGTCCATCGTAAGAGTTTGGGCGTTGGTGCATCCATAACATTATCGGATTTTTACGGAATTGTGTTAAATCAATTCCTGATACTTTTACCCAAAAGCCTCTGCTTACTATTGTCTCATCTATTATTACAAATCTTGCCATTTTCTGTTTAAAAATCTATAAGTAAATTATGTTTTTTTTTGTCGGTGCAAACCAATTTAAAATTCATAATTCAAAATTCATAATTCATAAATTTGCCCTTAGAATTTTTACAAAACTCCAATTTCGCATACAGATTTCCAAAAATGACTATCATTTCTGGTTACATCTGACCAGAAATGATAGTCATTTTCGATAAAAAGCCAAAAAATCCGGACTTTTGCGACATGGAAAAATTTGCATTGATTGATATAAATAAAATAAGAGCTTGGTTTTTCGATAAGAAAATTGAAAGACTTATTAAGAAAGCAAAACGACTTAATAAAATTACCGAACATAAATATATAGTATTATATGTTTTCGGCAAAGCTCGTATCTATAAAAAAGCTGACTTGAAAAGATTAATAAGAATGCGAGTTTTTAAGAAAGGTATTACTATTCAGGATTTAGAAAAATCAGCAATATTTGTTACAGCATGATTATTAGTTTTTAGTTATTAGTTATGAAAGATAAAGAAAAAAAAACGGCGAGGATATTATATGTAGAACAGGGTAGAACTGCCAAAGATATTGCAAGCCTTGTTAATGTTACCGAAAAAACGGTATCGGCATGGGTGCAAAAATTTGGTTGGCGTTCTGCCAGAAATGCCAATATTACAAGCAGAGATAACAGAATAGAAAATATCCGAAAAATTATAGACGGCTTTGCTTCGGACAGATTGGAATTGCAAACGCAAATTAAAGAACTTGTTAAAGATAAAGGAGATAAAGAACAAATTGCAGAACTTCGCAAGGAAACTGCAAAAATTGACAGCGGTGTAGCTAATTGGAATAAAACACTTGAAAATGTTGATAAGAACAGCCGAGTTACTTTGAGTACTTATTTATATGTAACAGATAATATATTTAAAGCATTACAGATGTTTGACACTAAACTATATATGCAATCAATACCATTTATGGAACAGCATGTAAATGAAATTGCTATTAAATTAGGATAACTTATGAAACGAAGCGATAAGACTGCATTAGACCAGTTTCTGGCAAAAATAGAACTTATTAAATCAGGAGGAAATGTAAATCCGAATGAAAGTAAACAAGATAAAAATGCTCGAATAAAACGTGCAAAGAAAGATTTTGCATATTTTGTAGAAACTTATTTTGCACATTATATCACCGATAATGATACAAATAAAATAATTAAATCGCCGGACTTTCATATTTCACTTGCTAAGAAAGTAAAAAAAGAGAGAAAAATAAAAGGAATTATACGTTGGGGACGTGGACTTGCAAAATCTGTAGTTGCAGATTTATTTATTCCTTTATGGTTGTGGGTTAATGATGATATTTCATACTTGGTATTGGTAGGAAACAATTTTGATAAAGCAAAAATCCTACTTTCCGATTTACAGGCAGAGTTTGAAGCAAACGAATTACTGAAGCATGATTTTGGTAGTCAGCAAATGCACGGAAATTGGGAAAAAGGATATTTTATTACAAAAAATGGTTTTATTGCCAAAGCACTTGGAATGGGACAAAGTCCGAGGGGCTTAAGATACAAAAGTCGCCGTCCTGACTTTATTATTTGTGATGATTTGGAAGATAAAGATACTGTTAGGAATCCGAGAATACAAGATGAGACTGTTGATTGGATTGAAAAAGATTTGATACCTACAATGGACGGCAAACGTAAACGGTATTTGCACCCAAACAATAATTTTGCACCCCGAACAATACAAGAGGAACTCCGATTAAAACACCCTAATTGGTATTATTCAAGAATTGATGCTTACAATCCTGTAACTTACGAACCAAGGTGGGCAGAAAAATACGATAGTGATTATTATAAAGAGGAGGAGGAGGATATAGGTATTATTGCTGCAAATGCAGAGTATAACAATAAACCACATATAGAAGGAAAAATATTTACATCGTCTCAAATTCAATGGGATAGACGTCCGAAACTTAATCAATTTAAAGTAATAGTAGGACACTGGGACATTGCTTATGCAGGTAAAAAAACATCTGATTATAATGCTGTAAGGGTCTGGGGACTATATAATAAGGATTTTTGGTACATAGATAGTTTTGTGAAACAAACAAAAATGAAACAAGCTGTGGAGTGGATGTGTCAATATCAAATAATGCTACCGCCTACTATATTGATAAAATGGAGGTTTGAGTCTCAATTTTGGAATGATGAAGTAGAAAGAACAATTATTGAAGCCGAGAAAAAATTTAATGTTGATTTGAGAATTGTAAAAGTTGATACTCCAAAAGGTAAGAAATATTTAAGAATTGAAAAACTACAACCGTATTATCAAAACAGTAGAATATTTTATACTGATGAAAGAAAACCGCACAAAGATACACAAACCGGTTTACAACAGCTTTACGGAATAGAACCCGGATACAGAACACACGATGACGCACCAGATGCCGATGAGCAGGCAATATCATATTTGGAAACTTATATAAGGACTCGCAGAACCAAACCAAGAACCGGCAAAATGAATAAGAATACAAAAAGAGGCTGGAAATAATCAGTTGTTAAGTAATACTTAACAACTCAAAACAATTTTAAAATATGATTTTTTTAACGACTATAGATTTTGTTTTAAAGGTTTCTGATGATATAAGAAACCAAATTACAAACAGTAATGACAGCATACTTGATGATGCTGAACAAACGGCAATGGCAATTATTCAAGATGCTTTTTTCGATAAGTACGATTTAGATACTGAATTTGCAAAAACAGGAGATGACAGGCACAGTAATTTACTCCGCTGGATGCTTAATTTGGTACTTTATTTTATTTACGAACGTGTTGCGGACATTCATGTCCCAGAGAGAGTTGTAAAAAATTATGATGATACAATTTCGGAAATCAAATTTATTGAGCAGGGGAAAAGAAATACATCTCTTACTAAATTAATTAGAGAAGATACAGGCAGACCTGAAACTAATTTGCGTTGGGGCAGTAATGAGAGACGTGATTTTAATGCTTTTTAAGGTCAGAGACCTATTAACAATTATATTAGATGAAAATATTCGGACAAAACATATTCGGTAAGGCTACTCTTGTAAGTGAACCGGCATCACTTGAACTTGCAAAGGAAACGGTAAAGCTTGCCGAAAGTAAAAAAACGGACAAAGAACCAATAATAACAGGCAAAAGCAGACGTAAAATTTCATCAAAATTATTACAAGAACGTCGGCTAAATATTGATGTTGAAATGAATGTATTTCAGCAAGCGGTATATCTTGCAAAGGATATTGACAGACCAGACAGAAAACCGCTTTATTCTTTGTATGAAAAAATAATTGAACGTGATGCACATTTACGCTCACAACTCCGAACGGCACATTTTACAGTACAACAATCGGAATTTCAGATACTGACAAACCAAAGTGAAAACAAAGAACTTAAGAAACTTTTTGAAACATCTTGGTTTACTGATTTTGTAACTTATGCTACCGACCAGGAGTTTTGGGGACATTCGCTTATTGAGTTCGGTTGGTTGTACGACAGCAAATTTAAAGATATAAAACTTATAGACCGCTTGCATGTTATTCCTGAATTTCAGTCGGTAATATTAGATATTAATCATGATGTTACAGAGGGCATTCCTTACGGTGAAAATCTTAATAATTGGTTTCTTGTAGAAATTGGCAATAAAAAAGACCTTGGTTTACTGCTCACTGCAATTATCGAAATTCTTTTTAAAAAAGATGCTCGGATAGACTGGGCAGGTTTTAACGAGAAATTCGGTATGCCTCTATTGTCTGTAACAACTGATAAGTACAACGAAACGGAACTTGATGAGTTGGAACAATTTGCTGCAAATTTCGGTTCAAATGGATATGTAATTGGTAGCCCGGAAACTCAATTTAATATAGTACAACCGCAAGGAACGGACAACGGACACGCTAAATTTAAGGATACCGCAGAGATGTGCGATGCTTACATTTCCAAACTAATAAACGGACAAACGGCAACATCTGATGAGAAAAGTTATGTAGGTTCTGCCGAGGTTCAGGAGCGAGTATTGAATACTTATGTAAAAGGAAGATTAAGCAGAATACAAAGAGTTATTAACGATAAACTTATTCCTTTTTTAACATATCACGGATACCCTCTTAAAGATGCAAAATTTCAATATATTGATTTGCTGAAAAAAGAAGCAATACCAACGGTTACGGAAACGGAAACCGAAAAAAAAAAACTGAATTAATTGATTTAAACGAGTTTTACAGTTTGTTTAAATTTGATAGTAATAGTATTGAAGAACTTTCAATATCAAACAAAATCAAGTCTGTATTTGATAAACTGATACAAAAAGTACATACACTTGCTGAAAAAACAAGTTTACCAAAGGACTTATTACAACTTGAACAGGCAAAAGAATTACTATCGGAAACTGCCAAAACTTTTGAAAATGCAATATCCGAAAGTATTAAAAAACTTGGTGTAGGTTTTAAGCCGGACAAAGTTTTTATTGAAAAACTAACAAAACAAGCATGGATATTCAGCGGTTTCAAAACCGAAAAACAATTACTTGAAATATCCGGTATGCTTGCCGGAGCGGACGGCAAAATATTGCCATTCAATAAGTTTAGAGATAAAGTTTTAAGTATTAATAAAACGTACAACGGTTCGTACTTAAAAGCTGAATATGATACGGCTATTTCTACTGCATTGTCAGCGAGCCAATGGAATCAGTACGAAAAAGATGCAAAGGACGAAGTAGAATTTTATTTGCAGTACAGAACTGCCGGTGATGAGCGTGTAAGAGACCAACACTCTAAACTGAATAATATTACTTTACCAATGGAAGATGAGTTTTGGGACTCTCATATTCCTCCGAACGGCTGGCGTTGCAGATGTAGAGTAATACAGGTACTTAAAGATTTTTACGAACCAACAAAGCCGGAACAGGTAACAAAAGCAACCGAGGGCGTTTTTACACCCAAAGAGGAAATATTTGCTTACAATCCCGGTAAAACTGCACAGCCATTTCCTCCAAATCACCCTTATTATAAGGTGCAAAAAGAGAGGAAAGCAGAAATTGAAAAAACGGCAACTGAATTATATGCTAAAGAAATTGAGGAAAAAATCAATAATTTTAAAAAAGCTATTGATGCCTACAAAGGAACTGTACTGTTATCAGATAGCATTAAAACAGGAGAAATAGTTTTAATGCGAAAATCAGTAAAAGAAGTACTACATCACAATTTAGATATTGATGTAAGGGCTTATTTACTTAATATAAATGATGATATTGATAATTGGAAGTATCTTGGTTGGACAAACGTACAAAAAGGAAAACACAAAGATACTGCATATTTCTTTTATTATTCGACTATAATAAATAATACGGAACGTTTTATAAATGTAAAAATTCACAAACATTTAAATTCAGAATATTTGTATGTAATTCTTAATGGAATAGATAAAAGCAAACTTAAAACAGGACTGCCGACAGATATAGAAAAGTATATTACAAAAAAATAAGTTTCAATAAAACGTCTATTCCGGAGTCCTCTGCCCGGCGCGAATGACATATTGAAACTTGATTTACTGCAAAGATACAACAATAATTATTAATTACAAACATAATTACACTTTAAACTATTAATTTTTAAGTTTAAAGTGAAACAGGACTTTAAAATGAACTTAAAACTTGATGAATTTTTTAAACACCCGACATGGGAAGGTGTTGTTGCTATTGCAATACTGGCACTTACTGCTGTTGTTATATTTTATTTACGCAAAGGAACGAAAAACAATAACAAGAATACCGATAAAACAATATCTGCATTCGATAAACTTGCAGGGCTTATTCAAATTTTGTTAGATAGAGAGGAGAATAGTCTTAATTTGCAATCGACGGAGGAAATTATAACAGCTTCTTTGAGACAAGCGGAAAATACCGTAAAAGTTGAAATTATGCGAATATTTCACCACAACCACAGAGCAGAACCCAAAAGGCAGGCAATTATTAAAAAAGCAATATCAAGTGTAGTTATCACGGTGTACGACAGTTGTATTAATTCATTGAAAAAATTGAGATACAAGGAAAAAAGCCTTGCCGAATTTATGTCAGCTTTTGATACTGAAACTTTTAAAGATGGTTTATATACTCATGTTTTCGACAAAGGAGAAAGCGATACAAGAGATATGCAAGACACCTTATATTATATAGAAACTTATTTTACATCTGTAATTACAAACGCAAAATCTTATTACTCAAACCTTTAAATAATTATGAAAACGTCCTTAAGTTAAATAATTAAAAATACAACAAATATGCTAATAACAAGAACCACAGACGGCAGGGTAATACTTTACGATAACAACGGACTTCCACACGGATTTTCGGGACGTGAGAATGTATTACCACACCCACAGAATAATAATATTGTACTGATAACAAGTACTGCAAGTCCGCAAAAAACTGAAAATGCTTATCACTTATCATGGGAAAGTGTTACAAATTTGCCGGCAACCGACAGAGCCGATTTTATAGAACAATTAAATACCGCTTTTTTTTTTGAGTTAAACGGAGGAGTATCTCCGGCGGTTGATAACAGAATAATTAATTTAGAAACAAATGAAACAATCTACGAAGTTTTCCAAATCGTTGGAACAGACCAAACAGGACAAGTTCAAATCCCCAATGAAAGTTCCGTACTTTTTGACAGATATGAAAACGGAATTGATGCTCTTGCAGTCGAAATTGACCAAAACCAAAAGCCAATTGACAAAACTGCAACTAATAGTAGCAATCAATATATTAGTGTCGATAGTTTTGATAATCAAGGAAATTATGTATTAAGTTCAATCCCGACAGATAGTATTGCTATTGTTTTTCAGCTCAAAATTGCAGACAAGGACAAATCAAATATTCTTACTGACAGCATTGTAGAAAAATACGATTTCGGAATAGATAACGAACCTGAAACAAAAACTTTTTACAAGTTTTATGATTTTGAGGACTCCTACAGAAACGGACTTAATAACAGAACCAGAAACGGTGGATCTGTTGGGCAAATTGCAATAAGAGGCATAGGAAACGTATATTTACGACTTGATGACCAAGTAGATAGTTCAGCAAGTTTACAAATGACTTCAAGTGTCAATTTTGTGGATTTAAGCCTGGGGCAGTGTGTTTTTGAATGTGATTTTAGTCTTAAAAACCGCTTGCATGATATTGATAATAAAGGCTTTTTTAGGGCAGGTTTACATAAACATTCAACTTATATCAAGAATGTTACTCATGCAGTTGCATTGGAGGCAAGGCACGATGATTTATACTCCGGAGGTTTTTGGCGTACATTAACAATGGCATCGGGAACATCAACTTATACGGAAACAAATATTCCGATAGAACTTGATACTGTGCTTGTTTTTAAAATAATTGTACGCCCTGATAATGCTTTGTTTTTCATTAATAATATTCAAGTAGCACAGCACACTTTGAATATACCGACAGTGCTTTTAATGTTTATGATTTCGGGAACTCGTGAAACTTTTAATACAACTGCAACATTGCAAGCAGTAAGCGATTGGATACGATTTAAACAGGATTTTATTAACGATAGAAATATTAATTAAATTATGGAACACATTATATTTAGGCGTTGGGGACAGAACTCTATACAAATGCCGGAAGATTGCATACAGGTTGCATATCCGGCAACATCAACTACAAAAATACCGGATGGATACGAGAAGCTAAAAAAACATGAATACGATATTCTGTATAAAAGTTTATTGCCAAAATTTCAGGAATGGGAAAACTCTTTGCCCGATGACGATGACGAGGAATTA
>JAOZMN010000002.1:9701-11573 GCA_029934265.1 Bacteroidales bacterium | reverse complement strand
AATTCAATAAGGCAATGCCTTAACAAGTCGTTTTACATCGTACAGCAGACCGATTTCACCGTCTAAATCGTATTTTACAACAAAGCCGTCCTTTATGTTTAGTTCTATAATACGGTCGATGTTTTCTAAGATATTTTCCTTTGTATCAATATTTATAAAATCCGAAATACCGCTAAGGGTTTCATTGTTAATTGTGCTTTGTCCGTTGTTAGTTGTCATATTCACCTCCTTTTGCATTGAGAACTCTTTGTTTTGTTTCCTCAAATTTTAAAGACATTTGCCTTACTTTCATTTGTTCTATAAGTAAATCGGCATAATCAACTGTAATCCAGTTATGACCGTACATTAAGGTAAACAAGTGAGGGTGGCGTTTTTTTCGCAAATAAACAGCTCCGCTTCTTGCAGAAAATCCAACGACACGTAAAGCAGGTTTGTAATTTACGTAAACTTTACCTTTAATTACAATAGTAGGTAAACCATGCCATTCTAATTTTCTAAATTCTTTTTCTACTGCTATAAAATGCTTTCGTATTACTCTGCCTTTTTCGCTCCGTTCTACCATTGCCAACTCTTTGCCCATATCCAATTTTATGGCATATTCTTTGGACGGTCTGCCTCCTGATAGGTTTTCCCCCGTTTTGGTGAAAACCTCAAAGTCTTCATTTTCAACAAAGCCGTATTCTTTAATACGTCCTTTAATCCAACTTGTATAATCTCTGCCTACTTCAAGAAAGGTGTGCAGTTCTCTTGCATCGACAATCTGGTTGTCATTTTTTGTTTCAATTTTAATTAAAACATTCTCATTGTGATTTAGCATAATAAATAAAATTTAAGAAATGAATAAAAAAGGCGGTCGCTGCTAAATCACTCGACATAATGAAATGTAGAAAAGAATAAGGACTTTCACCCATACGCCGCCTATTATTATAGGGTATATTCTTATTATTTTGTAAGGTAATCATTATATTTAAGTAATTTAGCACTACAAAAGTAATAATTTTTTGTTAAAAGGCAAATTGTAAGAGTTATTTTTTTTATCGAAATTGTTTTGGTTTTATTTTTTAGGTTTTCCGCATTAATGCGGAAAACTTTATAATCAATGCTTTACATTAACAAACTTGTATTTATTTCTTTTAAATTAATAATTTTACAAATTTATAAAAAAGAAATTTAATAGTGAAAGTTGAATTGGTAGGTTAAAAATTTTCTATTTCATCAGGAAATAAGTTTGGAGTAAATACATGTTTGAAGTTGTATTTTTCCATGTTTACGAGTTTGTTTTTTGTTTTGTCAAGTTTGTTAATTGTTTGTTGAAGTTCTTTGCCTGTATTGGTTGTGCTTATTTTTTGTTTCAGTTGTTTTATTTCAATATCTAATAAATGCTTTTGTTTCATCAGTTTGCTTTTTTTATCGAAATACTTAGCCTCCTTGCTTGTTTCTATCCTTAAAAGTTCGGTTTCCATAAGGTTAAAAGCTCCGATGTAAGATTCTTTAAATTTCATTGCTTTTTTGCCGGTGTAACCCATAACGAGAATTACAAAACCTTCTCTTGAAATATTGTAATATTTGTCTTTTTTATGCCCTCCATTAGGTAATTCTCTACTAATGAACATAATCTCAAAATTAGAAGCTCTAAAACTATCTGATACTTTGAGTTTTACAATATCTCTTATTACATTGTTATGTCGCTTCTCAAATACCTCTGCAATAATCAAAGATGTTGTTATTGCCTTGCCGTTGTTTCTTTTTACTAAGTTTATCATAGTTTTATTTAGTTTAAGTGGTTATAGTTTTGATATGTTACCATTGTTCCTTTATCAATAAAATAGTTTTCTTTTTTTGTTACAAGTATTTTTATTTTACAAAGCTCGC
>JAOZMN010000002.1:3483-9691 GCA_029934265.1 Bacteroidales bacterium | reverse complement strand
TCCTGTTTTATTCTTGAAATCTGCCAACATCGTTTGTGTCGTTTCAAGTTTCGCATCTTTGTTGAGTGCATCTTCTAATTCTGAAATTAAGGCATCAAGACCAGGAATTAGTTCTTTAAATTTTTCATTCATAATTATTATATTTTCTTTTAAAATTCAACTTATTATGATTAGTATTAACAATATGTTCTACTCTAAAATTATCTTTAATTATAAATGCTTTACCTGTATATTTAGTTTTTTCATCATTACTAATATCTGTTATAGCATTGTAGCATTCTTCTATTGAATAGGTAGTTATCGTTTGCTTTACTTCCATTACTTAAATGCTTTATGTATTCTGTTTTCAATAATAGTTTCAATATCTTTTTCAAGTTTTTTGTGGTTGCCTATAAACTGCCTTTGTGGTATGTTTATAGGGTGTGCTTTGGTTCGTTTCATTTTTGGGCTTGCTTTGCGGTTACTTACCCAAATACTGCGTTTTTTCTTTTTATCGTAAACATAAGCCGTTCCTCCCGGGTGGTTAATTGTACCGCCCTCGTTGTGTATCTGTGCATATACAACATTTGAGAAAAATGTAATGAAATTATCGCTTACAGTTCTGTTTATGGATTTTCTCAAATGCCCGGAGTTTTGCAATAAATTACGACTTTGTCCTTTGTAATGTTGTTTGTTTTCACGTTCGACATACTTTGAAGGTGTCCATTTCTCTCCGAAAAAACTTTGATTCGTGAAATTTTGGTCGAATAAGTCGTTTGCATGAATTGCTATACTTTTTGTAATGCCTTTCAATGCCTTTGAACCGGCAATTAAATTGCGTATAAATTGGTCTGTATTTGTCATTTGTATAATTCTTCAAAAATAAAATTCATAAAAAGAAATAGGAAAATAAGAACAGGGATAGCTATTTTCCATACTCGCCAGCGTTCTTTTGTTTCCTCTTTTGTTTCAAATTTTGAAAAAAATGTTTGGTTGTTTTCAATTTGCTTATCTTTTTTTGCAAGCCACTCACTTCGAGTAATAAGAAATAATACAAATGCAAAAATTAAAATCCCTGCTAATACACTTTGATGGTAGTTCATTTTTTTTTGAGTTTAAATGGTTATTATTAGTTTTCTTTTTCAACAGTAACAGCAAGTCCTGTTACTGTCATTGTTTTTTTTGGAGCTTCGTGTTGGTATATTTGGCTTTCAAAATCCTGTGTGGTAATAAGCCAACCTTTTAGATATTGATAATGCTGATATGTAGTTCTGGTAAGGCTATCGAATAGTTTTTTATCAGCTTCGTACATTGCCCAAAGCTGATGTAGGGAATAAAATATTTTTTGGCTGAGTGTTTCATGTTCCTGGATAAGTTCCTCCTTTATATGTTTGGAATTGTCGGATAGGGCTTTTGTTACAAGATGTATCCGAGCCTTAAATTTAGATATTTGGAACTCTCGGCGTGCATTTTTGAAATTCAACTCGTTCGGAAATTCAATAAATACAGCAGGTACTGTGTGTATTGTTCCCGAATATTGGTCATTGAACCAATCTATAAGTTTTAACTCCGGAATGTCTGTTTGCAATTTGTTTTTAATTGCTCGGTAGGCTTCTAATAGCATAATTATTAGTGGTTAGTTGTTTTAAAAGTTAAAAGTTAATTGTTTTGGAAGTTCGTTTTCACAACCTAATATCAAATTTACTATGATATTTTTTTGCTTATCTAAACTTTCAGGTATTATTCCTGCAAGCCGGAGTTGGGATTTAGCATTACTACCCATGTAATTATAAAATGTAGTAGAACTAATAGGATACAGAACACTCAGATTTTTGATTATCCGAGTGTTAGGTATTCCTTTTGATTGTCTTAATTTTGTATATTCTTGAATAAAATACACGATTTTCAATTTATTTACATGCGAGTTTTTCATCGGAACGTTTTTTTTTATTAACTTTGCAGGGCTTTACTTCTGCTCTGTATGTCTATCCGATGTCAGGGCTTTTTTTTTGCCTTAAAATTCATTATCAAACCTCCGCTGATACAAAAATGTTTCAAGATAAGGAAAGTTTGTATTTTTAAGTTTGTATTCGTATCGTAGTTTTGGTACTATTTTGTAAGCATTAATTTTATTGGTTTCGGTCATTCTTTGCTTATTGTTGGTAGGTTTTAAGCCGTCCCAGATTTCTTTTGCTCTTGTTTTATTTCCTACTTTGTAGTTATAAAAAATCCAAAACGCTTCAAAACTAAGGTCTATATCTACTTTTTGGATATGTAACCTCACTTCAAAATCCTTTTTGAACTTATTAACCATGTGAATAAACCAGTTTTCCATGACAGGTAATCTGTTGGCAAACCATAATATCATATCTTCTTGTAATACTGCCTTGTTTTCAAACTCTCGTAAAATACCGTCTGTATCGTATTTATATATCAGCTCCCCATCTATTTGAGGAGCTGTGGCAGTATATGTTATTAAATCGGAACGTTTCATTTACAGTGATGTTAGGGTTAGTATTATTTGTTGGTCCTTATCGTTCTCATCTTTTTCGTAGAACTCTAAACTGTAACTTACTGCTACTTCTCGGTAGCTTTCTTGCATTAGTTCAATTCCTTTTCTCCAGCGTACATCATCAAATAAGTTTTCATATTCTTTGAGTTTCAGAACTAAGGCAGGTGTAAAATCTCCGGCTTTGTTTTTCTGCAATAAACCTGAAATAAGTTTATAGTATTTTATATCTTTTTTCTTTACTTTATCTTCAAGAAACTCTTTGATGTTTTCGATTGCCATAGTAATACGCTCATCGAACTCACATTTTACATTTCTACGATATACTACTCTTTGTGTTCCATCGGCAGACCTTAGAGAGTAACCGCCTTTACTTGTGTTTCGTATGTCGCCGTATTTTTTGGCTTTTTCTGCAAACGCCTCCATTCGGACTGCCCATTTGTTTTTGTCTGCAATCATTTGAGTTTGCAAATCTTTTGCCTGTCCTACCATTTCGGCAACCATTTCATTACGGTATTTTTCGTATTGTTGTTTGCGTTTTTCGTAGTCTTTTTTGGACTTGTCTGTCTTTTTTTTGAGTAGTTCCTCTACCTGTTCCTCGCTTAGGCTATTCATAAAATCAACCATTTGTTGCGGTGTGTATTCACTTTTTTTAGTTTCCATGATATTATATTAAAAATTAGTATTTCGGTTGTTTCATTTTTTTAACAGATAAGTACAAGTAATTTTCAGTCTCAAAAAGCTGATTTATATTATCTGATATTTTAACTTCTTTGCCTTCAAGTGCTTCTCTACGTTTTTGTGCTACTTCCGGCTCGTCTCTAAATTCATCTTTACTTAACCTGCAAATAGCTTCTTGCGTATGTTTATTTACTTTTACTATCCTTTTTTCCATAATTTTCATCGTTTAATCTGTTATATTTTTCTTTCGCACAGTTGCCATGATAACCTTTCATATCTCCATTCTTAAACTTTATTAAAAGGCTTTTTTCTTTGGGCTTGTAAATTATTTCTTTAATTTTCATAAGGTTAAATTAATTGTAAATTGTTAATTGTATCGTGCCTGATGTTCTGCACGTTCTTTATATACTCTGCGAGTTGTAAATAATTGTTTTATTAATTTGTTCAATTCCTCTGTGGATAGCTCGTTTAAAGTCTTATCCAAGTTCAGGCGTTTGGCAATCCACTTGTTTATTACATCAAGTTTTTGGGCTGATGTTTCGGAATTTACTATAAAACCAATATCATACATCAGTTTGAACACATTACGTCTCAAGCTTTGGTTTGTATCGTTAAATTGCCGTTCTGCTCTGTTTTGATTTTTGAGCTTTTGCAATTCGTTTTCAAGTGTTTTGATTAATGCCGAACATTCTTTGCTTGTCATTTCACTGCTTTTTCCTGTTTTGCCGTCTGTGAACTGTAATACCAACAATGATTTTTCAGCTTCTTTGTTTAAGTTTAGTTCTGTCAGCAATTTGTGTAATCTGCTGTTTTGTTTTTTGGTACGTTTCATCTTAAATTAGTTCTAAAAATTTAGTCTCAATTATTATGCGTATGCCTTGTTTGTTTTCGATGGTTGCAAAGCCAAAACCGTGATAATCAAACCATGTTTGTATAATTATAAAGACTTCTCCTTTTGCAAATCTGTAATTTATAGTTCCTGTATCTTTTAGTAATACTACTTCGCTTCCTTTATGCATATTTATTCGTTTATCCAGTATTTTTCGGCTTCCTGTTGCCAAATTGTGTGTGGTGTATTGCCTCCGTATCTGCTTTTTGGCATTGCTTTGTAGCCTTCTACCCAAATCTTAACATCAGCATCAAAATGAGCGGATTTTGCAGACCTGCCCGAGGGTAAGCGACCGTCTGCATGACTGACAAATATAAACATGTGCTTGTTAAATTCATTTCGGAGTTCCTTGTAAGATTTTGCATTTAGTCCGCTGTACTGAAAACTGTCGATAATTATTATTTTCGGACTTTTCGGCTTTCGCAAACGTTCTTTTAATATTGCTATCTGTTCCTTATCTAATACTGTTATTTTGTCTTTCGCTGTTATTTCAGCATTCTTAAAAGCATTTCGCAAACTTACAGATAAACCCTCCTCGAGACTGTTATACAACACTCTGCTGAATGTAGATAAGTATTTTGCAAGTTGTGAGGCAAATACTGTTTTACCGTTACTTGAATTTCCGTAAATAAACCAAGCACTGTTTTTCTCAGGTTTACCGGAGAAAGCAAGCCAGTTATCCGTAAACTCAAATACATCTAACTTTGTATTGTAAAATTGATTTATGCCGATTCCTTGTTTCATATTAAGAATTGTTAGCTTCTCTACGTTTTTGTTTCAAAAATTCAATTTTTAATCTGGTAAGGCTACCGTTTGTTTTTGCGTATAGTTCTTGAACTTTGGGCATATTGTTTACCTGTGCAACGGCACTTAATTGTTGGCGTTTGAAATGCTCAAATTCATCTTTGCCAACTGGTGTAACTTGCTGAAAACGCTCTCCGAACCTACGGAATAATTCAGTGTAACCAACTTTTCGAAATTCGATATTTCGTTCAATTTTGGCTCGTAAACCGTCCGCTCCCATCATGTAATATCCTGTTAGTCCTTCCGATGCGTTCCATAATGCTTTTAGCTCCAAAAATGCAGGGTAGGCAAGGTCTCCGGCTTCATCAAGTATAATTAACGGACTGAGCGATGTGTTTAAGTAAAACACCAAATCCTTATACACATCGGCATATCTGCCAGTATTGCCCAGTCCGAGTTTACGTGCTATTTCTCTTATTAGTAATTGTTTGGTTTTAACTTGCGAACAGTCTATATATACAGCGTTTGCATTTTCTTTTACATATTCTTTTGCGGTGTGGCTTTTTCCTACTCCGGCATTGTCTATAAGCATTGCACTTATACCGTCCTCCTGACAGGCTTTTAACTGCGTATAAATCTTATTGAAAGTGGGTGTTTTGGCAGTTTTCCATTCATAGCCTCTTAAATCAATTCCGAGTTCTCCGGCAAGTTTCAAAAAGTTTTCATCTGAAAGGACTTTTTTAAATTCTCCTTTGAGTATCCTTGTCATTTGTGCCGGAGATGTTCCCAAAGCCTTTGCCATCTGGTTCTGACTTTCATAGTTCTTTCTCCGCTTTTTGAGTTCTGTTATTATAAGCCGTTTTTGTGTAGTGGTGATTTTCATATTGTGGGTGTTTTTTTTTGAATTATTAGTTATTCCTATTTTTGATATATTTTTTCATAAACTTAATTCCAGCTTTAGCTGCACTTTTGACTGTCAAATGACCATCGGAATAGAAAAAATTTTTATAATTTGATTTATACCCGATATAAATTTCAACGGAATAAAATGTTACTCTTTGATAACTTAAAGAAACGTTCTTATCATCATTATGGCAGATGTCGAATAATCTTTGCGGTTTTTTCATATTTTTAATTTAGTGGTGTTTTTATTCCTTTCTCTTTGATTTCTTGTATTTTTAATTTTATGACACGTGCTGCTTTTTTCGTTGTCAATTTGTTGTTTCTCGCCTTTCTCTTAAAAAATGTAAAGGCATCATCAATAGTTACGGCAATATCTTCATTGTGAACCGACCAGCCGGTTTGTGCCTCCGATATTGAAAAATTATACCCTCTATTTATGGCTTTATGCCCGTATAAAGTCATTCCGAGATATTTATAAACAGCAAGTATCTTTTTTCGTTTTA
>JAOZMN010000002.1:0-3473 GCA_029934265.1 Bacteroidales bacterium | reverse complement strand
TTTCTTAATTGACTAACTTTCGTTAAAAAAAGTCCTCTACTAACATTCTCCTTTTCATTCATAATTCATAATTAAAAATTAATAATTATTTATAAATCTTCGTATCCAGCTTCGGCATAATCATATTCATTATCAAATTCAAAAGCCTTTTCCGGTGATATTGTTACGGTTTCGTGTACTTCTACTTTTTCGGGTTCGGTGTAGTTTTCTTTCTCAATTACTTTGATATTTGCGAGTATTTCTCTGCCTTTTTTTATTTTACTGTCGAATTTTGCGACTTTCTTTTGTTGCTGTAGCATTGATTCTCTGTCTGCATCGGTTTGTTCGGCGGTTGCTTCGTTGTAGGCTACAAGTTTTTTGCAGGTACATATAAATTTATCAGCTTGGTAGATATGTACTTTTTCGATATTGCCGTCTGTTGCAGGCAAATAATAAGCATCTACATTTTTGTTGTTTGGCTGTAGGCGTTCTAATACTGAAAGTTCGGGTATTACGTATTTTTCGTATTGAGCAATCAAATAATCATTTCTGCGAATACTTGTAGGGGTTTTCTCACCTATATATTTAGAAATTACATCTTCTCGGTATTCCGGTAGTTCCGGGTTCACTTTCATTTTTAGTACGTCCATTCGGGACATACCTGTATAGGCTTTTTGGTTGGGGTGCAAGTCATCGTTATACTTATTGATAGTATATATATCATCTGCTACAAGTGTTTGGTAAGTGTAAATTTTTTCGCTTATTTTCATGCTTCCCGAACTCCATTCTTTGGATTGTGGTGGTCGGTTTGCTTCCGATAATGTATATCTGCCAATACCGTCCTGATAGCGTTTTTCATATCCGTATTTTTTCACTCTAATAAAGTGTTCCGAGCGTTTTTCTTGCGAGTTTCCCGGATTACAGAACCTTACAAAAGGAAATACAACACCGGCTTTCATCATATCATCTTTATATTGATTAACAAGGTGATGTTCAACCTCCGCTTCCATCGGAATACCGAGTTCGTTTTTATGCAAAAAACGGAACATATCACGCAGACAGTCGATAAATAAACCTGTATCTTTGTCCTTACTGTGTGAATATCCTATTAATGCACCGCTTGCTACATCGTAAGCATAGTATGCTTTTGCTCTTACAATGTTACCTTTTGCGTTTTTCATTTTTCTTGTTAAATCTCTATCATCAAAAGAAATTTTGCTAAGGCTGAATTTCGGTAATTTTCGGTGATGGTGCGGACGGTGCAAATTATTGTAATAGTGAGCATCATTTCGTTTACTGTCCACGACAGGACGGTTTTTGAAGTCGTTTGTATAGTTCCAAACAGTGGCTACGGTAATGGTGATGTAAGTTCCTTTTTTGTCATCAAAAAAATCCGAACGTTGGTATATTTCTCCGGTTTTTAAATCAATAATATCAATTTTACCTGCAAGGAACTCTAAATAAGTATCGTGTACCATGGTGTGGTATGGCTTATTTTTCATTATATAGATAGAAAGCAGTAAATTTTCTATCATTTCATTAACTTTACGGCTGTTCTGATTGCCGTAGTTTCTGTGTATAAGCGACTCGAAACCCTGCGAGTTAAATTGCTTTGTTTTTTCTTTTAGTCGCAAATAATTAGCCGGTAAAGTGTGTTGATATTCTTTTTGAAGTTCGTTTACAACATCTGAAACCGCTTGCCAAACACAGGTACGTTTACCGCCCATAGCTTTACGCTTTGCTTTGCTGTATTGCGATACGATATTTACTGCGTTTAGAAACATGGCGTTTGTTGTATATTCTTTTGCTCGGTCGGTTGGCAAATAGTTGCCGTTTGGTATTTTGTAATTTCCAAAGTACTCTATTGCCTTTCGGCTTGGTTTTAAATGTTTTCGGAACTGTTGATGTTTTGCCTGTTCCTCCGGATTGCCTATTTTATCAATAATCTTATTCTTAAATCGCTCCGGAATACTGGCATACTCTACTAATGCTGTTCTGCCATTACCGCCTTTGCGGAATTGGGTGAGTTTTCCTCGGCGTTTTAAAACATCATAATTTGTTTTACTCAATATCCCTGCAATTCCTGTCATCCAACTGGCTTCTATACATAATATGTCGTTGTAGTATTCTATCACCTTTTTTTTTAATTAGGAATTTTGAATTAGGAATTAGGAATTACTGATTTGTGTATAAGCGACTCGAAACCCTGCGAGTTAAATTGCTTTGTTTTTTCTTTTAGTCGCAAATAATTAGCCGGTAAAGTGTGTTGATATTCTTTTTGAAGTTCGTTTACAACATCTGAAACCGCTTGCCAAACACAGGTACGTTTACCGCCCATAGCTTTACGCTTTGCTTTGCTGTATTGCGATACGATATTTACTGCGTTTAGAAACATGGCGTTTGTTGTATATTCTTTTGCTCGGTCGGTTGGCAAATAGTTGCCGTTTGGTATTTTGTAATTTCCAAAGTACTCTATTGCCTTTCGGCTTGGTTTTAAATGTTTTCGGAACTGTTGATGTTTTGCCTGTTCCTCCGGATTGCCTATTTTATCAATAATCTTATTCTTAAATCGCTCCGGAATACTGGCATACTCTACTAATGCTGTTCTGCCATTACCGCCTTTGCGGAATTGGGTGAGTTTTCCTCGGCGTTTTAAAACATCATAATTTGTTTTACTCAATATCCCTGCAATTCCTGTCATCCAACTGGCTTCTATACATAATATGTCGTTGTAGTATTTTATCATTTTTTTTTGAATTTTGAATTATGAATTTTGAATTACTGATAACTGATAACTGTTCACTGATAACTGTTTAGTTGCCCGCCGGGTTCCGATGTTGCCGGTTACAAATTATTTTATAATTTCGGGCTGTCAAAAATTTACATTTTTAATTATTGGCTTCAAATATGCCAAACAAACTCATTTAATTTTTCAGTAGGAACAGATAGCGTTTTTTTATATATCAACATTCCGAAAAAACGATATTCAATTACTGTTCCTGTCCATTCTCTATTTTTATGATTGATTTTGATTGTTTTTTTTAGCATTTTTTTTGAATTTAAAAGGTATATAAATAAAGTTTAGAGACCATCTTTGGAATAGTTCTTTATGTCCATGCTAAAACTCAATAAAGTAGCATCTGATAATTCCGGATAGTTTTTGTGGTCGATAAGCTCTCCTATTTCATTTGTTATTTTTATGCTTCCAAGTAAAAAAAGATGATAAACGATTGATAAACTAAAAACTTTTAATTCCTTAATATATGTTTTGCTTAAATGTTCAATAACAAATACTATTTCATCATTACTAACAGACTTATCTTTTAATTTGCAATTTCCGATACCATATTGATAGCGTTTCTCAATATCCTTTTTGTTTTGCTTTACAAAATGTTCTGCTTTTTTTCCTTGGGAATTGTAGGGTGTATGAACCCTTAGTATAGGAATACTACCTGATAGTTTATTTCTTTTTTCAATAGACATTCTCATAAGAT
>JAOZMN010000073.1 GCA_029934265.1 Bacteroidales bacterium | reverse complement strand
ATGTTTAAAAAAGTTAAGCGGACACTAATGGTAAAAAACAGTAATACGAAATTTATTTCGCTAATTTTAAATAAGTTAAAAAACGAAATAAATTCCGTAAAGTTACAGTTTATTTATCGTAAGGATATATCCCGGATAAAATTTTTGAAGCAACATCTTCGTAACCTTCATCAAATCCTATAACAACAATCAAGTTAGTACTGCTTTCGGTATCCAATAAAATAGCAATAACTGCATTGCTGCCGTCTTTGGAACCACTTACACCGTATCCTACAAAATCTTCATATTCAAGGACTTCGACTTCGGTTATTTCATCGTATTCCATCTCTACGGCAAGCTCGACAAGTGCTCCTGATAAATCGTTATCGGTTACGGTTTCGTCTTGCCAAGGAATAAGCGTAACTGAAATATGTTCACTTGAAGCGGTAAACATATCCTCACTGTTTTTATCAACTTTAAAACCTTCGGGAGTTTCAAAACCTATTCCGTGAGTATCCCATTCCCATTGAGTCTGTGCATTGACCACGACGACAGATAAAATAAATCCGAGAAATAAAATAAAAATCTTTTTCATAGTTTGGAAAATTTAAGTTTGAAACTATTGGTAAATAAATAATAAAGTTTTCGACATATCTAATGGAGTAAAGCCGCATTTCTAATACACTGACAATATGTTTGCTATGCAGTGCTTGACAAAAAACTCTGTACTGCTTGTTATATTTGTTTTTACGGCAAATTTAATACTTTGTTTTTCTTTTACACTAAACGTTTGAACAGTGTACATTATTTCAAAAAAACTTTAAAATTTAGGTTTTTTTGTTAATATTGTAAAATAATATTCAAACATACTCAATATTCGATAAAAAGTAACGTTTTTTATAAAAAAAGTTCTATAATTTTGTGGAATAAATAAAAAATTGTATCTTTATAGTGTAGAATAAGTACATATACCAACTTTTATATAAGGTTTTCAGACCTTAATTATTTTTTAACTAAAAAATAGGAGGACAATAAAATGAAAAAATTTATCTTTATACTTCCGGCAATAATTTTTGCCCTGAGTTCATGTACCACGACTTACGTTGTTACACATGACGATGCTTACGCACCGCACAAAACAGTTGTAATTGTTAAAGACACTCAAAAAACGGAAACGGTTACTTCCGACGTGTACGACAACAATGCTGAAAACAATGTGCAAGTATATACGGACGATAATACCGATTACGTAACTGTGGATAGTGATGCAGATGTCGTAATCATTAATGAATATCCGTCTTACAGTTCACGTATCAGACGTTTTCATTCAAGTTCGTATTTTTACGATGATTATTATAACGATTATTATTCATACGGTGGTTACGGATATTCCGGTTTCAGTATGTCATGGGGTTATCCCTCATATTACGGAGGATATTATTCAAATAGGTACAGACCTTATGGTTACGGTTATAACCCATATCGTTTAAGCTATTGGGACAGTCCGTATTACGGATACGGTTACGGAGGATATTATTCAAACAGTTATTACAGCGGATACAACAACGGATATTATGATGCAATGTATTCAAATAATCATTCCGATTACGGAAATTATACATACGGACACAGAAATCGTACAGGTTATTCCAAAGTCGGAAGAAGTACATCGGGAGTAAATAAAAGCACCGGTAACAGAAGTAATGTTTCACGAGATTCTCGCAATAATTCAAACACTTATTCGAGGAATACCTCCGGAAATAAAAGCCGAAGCACAGTAAACAGAAGTACGGTAAACAGAAGTACAAATTCTCGCTCTAATGTAAATAAAAGTAATACTAACAACAGAAACAACGCCTCCGGACGAGCCTATAATTCAAATCGAAATACAAATAACCAAAATACAAATCGCTCGTCAAATTCGACATATCGCAGAGGTACTACTAATACCGGAACAAGTCGTTCGTCCGGCAGTTCATATTCAAAACCAAACAGAACCAATTCAAGTGGAACATACAGAAATAATAATTCTTCGAGAAACTCCGGTAATTCTTCGAGAAGTAACAATTCTTCAACTCGCTCAAGCGGAAGCAGTTATAAAAGCGGTTCTTCCTCAAGAGGCGGAAGCAGTTACAGAAGCTCGGGCTCATCATCAAGAAGCGGAAGCAGTTACAAAAGCTCAGGGTCATCATCAAGGAGCAGTGGTTCGTCTTCAAGAAGTTCCGGTTCTTCTTCACGAAGCGGCGGCAGCAGTCGTTCGAGCGGAGGAAGAAGGTAGTTTATCAATAAACAATTTACAATGAGCAATTAATAATTAATATTTTTGCTATCGTAAAAATATTAATTGTAATTTGTTCATTGATAATTGTTATATTTTTTTTAATTAATAATAAAAACAAATGAAAAATATTTTTAATACCATAATCATACTTTTATTTTCGCAAGCAATTATTTTTGCTCAAAATCAGACAGATGCTTTGCGTTATTCGCAAATTTTTTACGGAGGTACGGCTCGTTCCATAGGTATGGGAAATTCCATGTCGGCAATAGGAGGTGATTTATCTGTTTTGGCAACAAACCCTGCCGGAATAGCAGTTTTTAAAAAATCACAATTTAATTTAACTCCTTACTTCGGAATGAACAATACAAATTCCTCATACTTGGGAAACACATTCGATAATACGGACTATCATGTAAAGCTGAACAATATGGCGTTTGTAGGAGCATTTAACGGAAGCGATGGCTGGGACCAAATAAATTTCGGAATTGCTTACAACAGAACAGGTGATTACAATCAAGAAATAATAATTAACGGAAAAAATAACTCCAATTCAATTTTAGATTACTATATTTATAATGCAAACAATAATAATTACAGTAGTTTCAGAGAAAACCTTGCATGGGAGACATATTTGATAAGTTTTGATTCAACTGCATACAACGGAGCCGGAGAATATTACTCGGCAGTAACAGATGCAGGATTTTACGGCGAAACACAACGCAGATTAATTACACGAGAAGGTGGTTCGGGCGAATGGGATTTCTCGCTTGGAGCAAGTCATAAAAATAAACTTTTTATTGGAGGGACTATCGGAGTAACAAGTATCAATTATAAATACAAAAATGTTTATAAGGAGGAAGAATTTGAACCTGTTATTACAAACAACATAAGTATGGATCCTAAGTATTTTGAATTTAATGAAACCCTTAGTGCCAAAGGAACAGGTATTAATTTTAAAGCCGGAGCATTGTACCGCCCTGTAAAATTTTTAAGTGTAGGAGCTGCTGTTCACAGCACGACTTTTTATTCTATTAGTGAAGAATATGAAACTTCAATGTATTCACAATTTTATTCAGAAGACCAAAACGGCGATTCCGATTATTTTTGGAATACTGACCTTAATTTATATTCCTATAAATTGCAAACTCCATTCAGAGCCAATTTATCGGCGGCGGTAATACTCGATTCTTATAAAATAGGTACATTTTACAGCTTCCCTATGACTTTTAATGTCGAGTACGAATATGTAAATTATACCAAAATGCAACTTGCAAGTAAAGAGGCATCAGAAGATTTTATATCTTCAAATAAAGCCGTAAAAGATTGGTATCAAGCGACTCAAAACATACGAGCCGGTTACGAAATAAGTTTTGGTTTGGTGATGCTCAGAGCCGGATATGCAATATACGGAAATCCGCTTAAAGGTACTAAATTCACGGACGGCAGAACAATTTATTCCGGCGGTATCGGTATTCACGGCGAAAATGCTTATGTAGATTTTGCATACTCTTTTGCTTCGGACAGCGAAACTGTTTATATATATGATGCTACTCCGAACTTTCCTTCCGACCCTATGGGAAACATACAAGAACCGACTGCTAAACTTTCTCGTAAAAGTCAGTTTTACAATATTACATTCGGACTGAAATTTTAAGAACAGTAAAAAGTTTTACCATATAACAAAGGCTTCGCTTAAAACGAAGCCTTTGTTATATGTAGAATTTTGTACAAATTATTGTTTTGAGTGTGACCTTATTCCAAAAACTTCAAAAATTCTTCTTTTGATTTAACATTTATCGTTTTCATATTGAAGGCATAGTCATTTGAATTTTTCAATTTCTCGAAATTTATTTTTTTATAATCCGACGAACTGAAAATTGCAGCTTTTTTGTCGGAAATTACCGCAATAAGTTTAGCGGTATTGTCCGGAATAAGCATTAAAGTATCGGTTGAAGAAAGGTCTATTTTAACAAACGATTTATTATTGTCGATAAAATAATATACAAACATTGTTTCATAAACATCATCAAGTTCATCTTTTGGAATATCGAATTTAAAATTACTTTTTACGAGAATTTTATCACTCCTGTGATAGACTCTGTCCCAGTTATGAAGACCGGTATTATTAACATCAAAAGTACGAAAAACAGAGGCTTGCACGGCAAGTAATTTTTCCTCTTCAATAATTCTCAATCTTTCTTTTTCAATTTCTGCTTCTATTTTATCGAAATTTTCTTGCCAAGTTTCCGGCGGATATTTGAACAAATATTTAATCGGAATAACCGAACGTACTTTATAAAAAGCCGATTTTTTTTTGTTACTATAAAATTGCATATAAAATGTATCTTTATTAATTCGTGTAAGTTTTTCGATACCTGCAGATTTTTTTATCCAATAAGGTAATTTTTTGCCCGATACATTTTCCCAAGCTATTTGAGCTGCGGTAAATTTTACTCCTCTGAAATATACATCTTTACGTGAATAAACATCGTACCATGACAATCCGTACGTTTCTGCTTTTCGTTGCGGTTTTTTGCTTTTTCTGTTTTTTCTAATCAAATTATATTTTTCTCCGTAATAAACATCAAGCATATCATCGTTATTTAAGGCGAAAAATTTATCTTTTTCAAAAGGAAATTTATATTCCGGTTTAAGTTTTTTTATATTTTCTTCAATTTTTGTTATTGTATCAGTTATTTCGGCAATTTTTTTATTGACTTCCGGTTTTGCTGTTCCTTTATAGTTCCATTTTTTTTCATTTTCATTTAATGAATAAAAATTATAATTGTCTTCTGAATTATAAGATGCCATTCTTACTGTAAGTTTTTCTCCGTTACGGATAAAAATTTCGGAACTGTCATTGTCATAGGCTCTTATCTCGAACATTCCGGCGGTTGTCAAATTTTCTTTTACGCCGGCGGTATCGTAAGCCATAGGTGCTCCGGAAAGAAAAATATCAACAGCATTGTGATACTCTCTGTATTTAATTTTTATGTTGCCGGTTACTTTGTTTCCTTGTGCATCTACCCAAATACCTTTTGGAACAGTGATAGTTGTTCCTGTTTTATATTCCAGAAATCCACCGTCGTCGGCATTGAAAGAATAATCTTTATATTCCGGATTCAGGTGAGGGAAAGGCGGGTCGATAAACGGTCTCGCTTCGTCCGAGCAAGAATTTAATCCGACGATTGCAAATAGGGCGATAATTACACTTAAATTTAATTTTTTCATAATAATAGTTTTTAAAGGGTGAGTAAAAGTCGAAGTTTTTAAATCATAAGCAAGTTTATTATTTATGACGGAACTTTATTTTTTTATATTCCAAAAATTGAAGTATAATAATTCAGATAGAAATCCAGTGCAACATCTGTGTAAGCGTATTGTTCGCCGGGATATTTTGTTCCGTAGGGGAAATATTTTACATCAATATGTTTTATGATTTCTTCTTTACTTTTGTCGAAACCGAAATTGTAGGCAGATGCAAAAAATTTAATTTTTCCGGCTTTTGTCATTCCTGACAAGTCAAATTTATTATTGACTATATCGTAAAAAAGAGAAATATAATTTAATTGATATTCAGTTGATTTTAAACGTTTTACTCGTTCTTTTCTTTGGTTGGTCGGTTGGTTTTGTGTTATTTTAAGCAAAGAATATTTTTTGCTTAAATCGGGATATATTTCAATTTGTTTTTCCAATTTTTCGATAAAGGATGGTTTCATTTGAAAATCACCTATCGAAAAATCTATGTATTCCGAACCGTAATCGGTATATATGGTTTCTAAAAATTTAGTTTCAAAATAATCTTGAACAATGGAGTAACGAATACGTTCCGGAAAAACTATCGGAATTATAATTTCCAGCTTTACATTGTTTTTATATAGAACTTTTTTTTGAAGGGTTTTATTGTTTCGGAAATAATTTAATGCGTCTTTGTAATCATCACTGAAAATTTCGGCATATTTGCTTGTTTTTATATTAATCGGTATTTTATTTCCGATAAAAATAAAAGCCGTCGAAAATAAAATACCGATTATATATGTAGAAATTTTACTCACACCATTTTTTTACATCGTCCGGATTTGGGTTTTTCAGCCCAAGTTTATTTTTTTTGTTAAAACCGCAAAGTTCGTTAAAAAGTTTTCCCGGTTTTACTTCTTCAAGACTTTTTACTGTTTTAAAACCTTTATTTTTAAGTACCGAAACCCATTCTTCCGGAATACCTTTTTCGATATAAATTTCAGCTTTGTCTTCTTGCGGTTTTTTCTCCGGTCGCATTTGCGGGAAAAATAAAACATCTTGTATAGAATGCGAATTTGTCATTATCATTGCAAGTCGGTCGATGCCTATTCCCAAGCCTGAAGTTGGCGGCATTCCGAAATCTATTGCTTTCAGGAAATCTTCATCGAGCATCATTGCCTCATCGTCGCCTCTTTTTGCAAGTTCGAGTTGGTCTTCAAAACGTTTTCGTTGGTCGATTGGGTCGTTAAGTTCGGAATATGCGTTGCAAATTTCCTTTCCGTTGCAAACTGCTTCAAAACGTTCGACCAAGCCCTCTACACTTCTGTGTTTTTTTGCCAACGGCGACATTTCTTCCGGATAATCGGTAATAAATGTAGGCTGAATTAATTTTGCTTCGCAAGTTTCACCGAAAATTTCGTCTATCAACTTTCCTTTACCCATTGTCGGGTCGGTCGGGACTTCCAATTTTTCGGCAGTTTTCAAAAGTTCGACTTCTCCCATTTGCGAAATATCTATTCCGGTAAAATGTTCGATTGCTTCAAACATAGTGTAGCGTTGCCAAGGACGTTTAAAATCAATAATATTTTCGCCGACTTGTACTTTTGTCGTTCCGTGTAAATCCATTGCTATTTTTTCGACCATTTCTTCAACGGTATCCATCATCCAAAAATAATCTTTATAGGCAACATAAAGTTCCATTTGAGTAAATTCCGGATTGTGAAAACGACTCATTCCTTCGTTACGAAAATCTTTTGCAAATTCATAAACTCCATCAAAACCTCCGACTATCAGCTTTTTAAGATACAGTTCGTTTGCTATTCGCAGATATAAAGTTTGGTCGAGCGTGTTATGATGCGTTTTGAACGGACGTGCGGCTGCTCCTCCGTAAATTGGTTGCAAAATTGGAGTTTCCACTTCCAAATATCCTTTTCCGTTAAGATATTCTCGCATGGAATTTGTAAGTTTTGTTCTGTTTATGAACGCTTTTTTCACATGCGGATTTACAATTAAATCCAAATATCGCATTCTGTAACGTTGTTCGGGGTCGGAAAAAGCGTCATAAGTTTTACCGTCTTTTTCTTTTACTATCGGTAAAGGACGTATGGATTTTGTGAGAATTTTAAACTCTCTTGCTTTTATCGAAATTTCATTGGTTTGTGTTTTAAAAACTTCACCTTTTATTCCGACAATATCGCCAATATCCAATAATTTTTTGAAAACAGTATTGTACATTGTTTTATCTTCGTCCGGACAAATTATATCTCTATTCAGATATACTTGAATTTTACCTTTTGCATCTTGAATTTCCATAAAAGATGCTTTGCCCATAATTCTCCGACTTGTTATTCGTCCCGCAATAAGCAACTCGGTTTTTTCTTTTTCGTATATATCGAAATTTTCTTTTACATTGATACTGTACGCATTAAAAGGGTACATTTGGGCAGGGTAGGGGTCTATGCCGAGTTTTCTTAATTCCTCTAAGGATTTTCTTCTGATAATTTGCTGTTCGCTAAGTTCCAATTGACTCATTTTTAATTATTTACAATGAATAAAAGTGATACTGTTTTTGATTGTGTATTTTTGATTTTGTTTTTGTCTTGGTATTATATGCTTGCAAATTTATGTAAATTTGTTTTATCACAAAAAATAAGAAATACGGGCATTCTGTATTTTTTATTTATTATTGAAAATATCAAACTATTAACATTTTACAAAAGTAACTTTGGCAAAGTTTTATCGTGTTTTATTTACTTCCTTTTTTGTAGCTGAATTGTATATTATCGTCTTGCGGACTTTTGGAAACATTGTCTATATATGTAATTTTGATAATTGCATAAGTGCTTCCTCCTCTAATTTTTGTTACATAAATATTTCCGGCAGAGGTCTTGGTATAATCAAGTTTAGAGCCTGAATCATAAGCGGATATTACGTCTTCAAGAGTTGCCGTGTCGTAAGAAAGACTTGATGTTTTTACAAGCATTGTTCCGTGCATCGTCCACAGAGCCGGAGTAAATCCGTAAGTATAATCCCAGTCGGAATCGTCTGTACTTGAATAATTATACACATCAATATTATTTTTACTTGTTGAATACGAAGCAGCTACATCGTTTACCATATCCCAACCCGACGGATAAGAGGAACTCGGATTTTTAAAATTATAAACTTTTGCTCCTGTTGTTTCATCTGTAAGTTTAGTTCCTGTCGGTTCGCTGTCGCCTCCGCCCACTGTTATTGTTGCATTATCAGTTTCCGAATCAATATCGTCTGTTACCGTAAATTCCAGTTCCATTACATCTCCTTTGTCCATATCCGAGTTGATAACGACATCGTAAGTAACTGTTACACTGACAGTATTATTTGTAAACTCATTTCTATCGCTGTCCCATTTATCAGAGGGCGAAGTTTGATAAACTCCCGAACTGCTTGCCGGCTGTCGTGAACCTGTTCCTCTTACCGTAAGTGTTTTTAATTCCTTGTTGGGAGTACTCAATATTACGGAATACTGCACGGTTTCGCCGGGTTCGTAAGTCGGACTACCGATAACGCTCACATTTATTTTTGGTTTAAAACTGCTTTCCGGTACACAAGATGAAAATATGCCGAAAACAAACAGCATAATTGCGAAGGAATAAAAATTATTTTTTTTCATGATATTATTTTTTAGAAATGTTATGAATAAGGATAAATATTGTAGCAAGAATTATCAGAATTAACTGCAAAAATATATAAAAAAGAAGTATTTTTAATTTTTATTTTGAAAGAAGTATTTTCCGGAAATTTTTCAACTGAATTGAAATTATCTCCTTTGTAACCGGTAACTTCATTCAGATTCCCTATTGTCAATGCTCTGGTGAGTTGCTTGTAGGTAAATTCCATTGGTACGGCTTTCCCGTTTTTTATGTAAATAAATTCTACTTCGCCCTCCATTTTTTCAACGGTAGAATAGGGAACATAAGTTTCGTTCTCGACATTGGAATAATAATCGGACGAATTGGACTTGTCCGGAGTGTAAGTTACGAGTTCATTCCAATCTTTGAGTTCTAACGGTTTGAAAAACAAATTATTAACCTGTGAAAGTACAAGGTTGTAAGACTCTCCTTTGTTGCGAGCTCTTTTTTTAATATATTCCACCAATATAGAAAAACCATCGATTGTAAGTTTTAATAATATTGGTGATATTAACGAGCGTGATGCGGGTTCACTTGTAATGATTTCAGTATAAACGGGTATGATTTTTTTTTCGTAATGATTTGACGCACGCATATAAGCATCTAAATATTTTTGGGCATAAATTTCCGGTTTTTTAGTCATCTCAACTACCGATTTAAAATCGGTAATGTCCGATTTTATTACAACCAAAAATCCATCGTATTCTTTTTTTGTATCATTATAGGCTTTTTGCAATTTATAATACATCTCCGGATTATTTTTAAGTTTTTCATCTTTGGTCATTTCAGTAACCGTCATTTGAAAATCGTTCTTAAAATTCCTGTATTTGAATATTGCATCAACGTTCATTAATGCCTTAATAAGCTCTACGGTACTAAGTTGCTGTCCGAAGATTTGCATAGTATTTAAAGCCAGTAGAAAGAATAAAGCAATTTTTTTCATGTGTATTATAATTATTAATTCTTCGATAAAAATTAAAAACAGGATTGTTTTTTAGTCCCGACTTACTAAATTATTCTTAAAACGAACAAATTTAATAAAAATTATTAAATTTACACAAAACAAAAATATAAATTTGAAATAACAGTATAAAACCCTCGTGGAGGGATTTAATATTCCTCCACAAAAAGAAATGAATATAATTAACTAATTTTTAATTATTTAACCTAATTATATACGAATGAAACTAATATTAATTTCTCCGGAACATAATATAAAAGACGAACATAAATTGTTAAATTTTTTCTTTGAAAAAGGATTAAAATATTTTCATCTGCGTAAACCGACTTTCGATTTGCAAAGTTTAAGCAAATATATTGAAAATATTAAATTTGAATACCGAAAATATATTATTTTACATTCGCATTTTTCTCTTATAGAAAAATATAATTTAAAAGGTGCTCATTTCGGAATTAAAAACATAAGTTTATTTTTGGAATACAAAAATAAGAATATTCATAAAAGCTACTCCGCACATACTTTTGAGGAACTTTTAAAATATAAAAATGATTTTGATTATATATTTATCAGTCCTGTTTTTGACAGTATTTCCAAAAAAAATTATAGAAGTTCGTTTTCTCCCGACGATATAAAACAATTTATAAATA
>JAOZMN010000414.1 GCA_029934265.1 Bacteroidales bacterium | reverse complement strand
AGTAAATTTTTGCAATATTTTCGAGAGATTCGGCATCGCTTCCTGATACTATTTTTGTTATCGAAGTAAGTGTATGTTCCTTGTCTCCGGGGTTTATTCTTTCAGGTGAAAATCCAATTTTAAAATCATCGCCGAACTTTAAACCGGATTCTTTTTCCAAAACAGGAACACAGTCTTCTTCGGTACAACCGGGATAAACGGTCGATTCAAAAACGACATAATCACCTTTTGACAAATTCTTACCTACTGTTTTACAGGCACTTAACAAAGGTATTAAATCCGGCTGTCGGTGTTCGTCTATCGGAGTCGGCACAGCGACTACAAAAAAGCAGGCTTCTTTTAAGTCTTTTTCATCGCAAGTAAATAAAATATCGGTATTGTCAAAATCGGAACTTTCAAGTTCACGACTTGGGTCGATACCGCTTTTCATTAATTCGACTCTGTCCTGTTTTATGTCGAAACCTATAACAGATGTTTTTTTTGCAAATTCAAGTGCTATCGGCAAACCGACATATCCAAGACCTATTAAGGCAATTTTACCTTTTTTTTCTAAAATTTTTTTATACATGAAAATGAATTATTTATTTATTAAATAACTGAATAAGTAAAAATTGAATAATGAAATTATTTTGTTATATCAATTATTCTGCTACTAAGTAGTAATACAAAAAAAACGTATCTACTTTTATGCAATAGCTTGATTATTAAATTTTTATAAATACGGCTTTGCCATTTTAAAAAGCTCGAAGACCTTAATTTTTTAACAGCGGGTGATAATCTCCTTTTAAACCTATTGGTTTGGCATTTCTTATATCATATACGGTTTGCAGGCTTGGACGAATTTCATCAATTCCGTAACCTTCGCCTTCAAGTATTTTTTTATAACTTAAAGTGTGTAAATCGGTAAAACCTCCGCTAAACTCGATTTCTTCGCCTTGAACTTTTATCGAACGGAAAGTGCGTTGTCCTTTTGCTTTTATTTCGTTGGGAATATCGTTATAATCGACACTCAAAAACCAGCGTACTCTTGCCCGTTCCAACTGCAAAAAACCTGCGGCTTTTTTAGCTTCCGAAACATGAACAATATTTTTTTTTACGTCTCCGAATATCCAAATAAGCATATCATAAAAATGCACTCCGATATTTGTGGCAACTCCGCCGGATTTGTTCAAATCGGCTTTCCAACTCGTAAAATACCAATTTCCTCTTGCAGTAAAATACGTCAAATCAATATCGAAAATCGTATCTTTATCGGCTTGCTCAACTTTCTTTTTCAGAGCAATTATACTTGGGTGAAGTCTGAGTTGCAGAATATTATTTATTTTTCCTCCTGTTTCTTTTTCAAAATCGCTTAACGCTTCTACATTCCAAGGATTAAGAACCATTGGTTTTTCACAAATTGCTTCTGCTCCTTGTTTCAGTGCAAAACGTATATGAGAATCATGCAAATAATTTGGAGTACAGATACTTACGTAATCAATATGCTTATTTTCGGTTCTGCGAAGTTTGTCGATATGTCTGTCGAAACGTTCAAATTCCGTGAAAAAATCAGCTTCCGGAAAATAACTGTCAATAATTCCTACGCTGTCGAATTTATCCAAACAAGCAATAAGCCTGTTTTCTGTTTCCTTAATTGCCTTCATGTGCCGAACGGCAATGTAACCGGCAGCACCGATTAACGCAAAATTTTTCATGTATTTTTATTTTATTTTTGATACTCCTTCCGTACTCAAAATATATCTTTCGTTACTTTCCGGGCAAATTGCCTCATTATTTTCATCAAATTTAAGCCTGTGTCCGTATTCGCTCATCCAGCCGATTTGTTTACTTGGATTTCCTACGACCAAAGCATAAGCCGGAATTTCTTTCGTAACAACCGCACCTGCTCCGATAAAAGCAAATTTCCCGATATTATTTCCGCAAACGATAGTTGCATTTGCTCCTATCGAAGCTCCTTTTTCTACAATGGTAGTTTCGTATTGTCCTTTCCTGTTTACGGCACTTCTCGGATTTGTTACATTTGTAAATACCATTGAAGGTCCCAAAAAAACATCGTCTTTACAGATTACTCCGGTATAAATCGATACATTATTTTGTACTTTTACGTTTTTACCGAGTTTTACTTTCGGCGAAACTACTACATTTTGTCCGATATTACAATTTTCTCCGATTTCACAATTCGACATTATATGTGAAAAATGCCAAATTTTTGTTCCTTTTCCTATTTTACAATTATCATCAATAACTGCTGTTTCGTGTGCGAAAAAATCTTGGTTCATATTTTTTATGATTTTAGTATAATGAGTTCGGTATAAAAAGACCCTTAGGGTTTAATTCAACAAAATTCAAATAATTCAAATGCTTGCTTTACAGTTTGTTACTTAAAACCCTAAGGGTCTGATTTTGAAAAAATATACTTTTTAGACTGAACTCTATAATCAAATTGTTATAAATCTTGCCGGCTAAAGTTTGGCAAAGTTTAAAATTTTCCCGGTTATATATTTTAATTGTTCTTCTGTTAATTCGGTGTGCATAGGCAATGAAATTACGGTTTTACAAAGCTCTTCCGTTATCGGAAAATCACCTTCTTTATATTTCAGATTTTTATATGCTTCTTGCAAACTTAAAGGAACGGGATAATAAACGGCACAAGGAATTTTATTTTCAAGCAAAAAATCTTTAAGTTTATCTCTGTTAATATCCTTTGTTACAAGTGTATATTGATGATAAACGTGTGTCGATTTCTGATTGAGTATCGGCGTGATAATTTTATCCGTATTTTTGAACGCATTATTATAATGTGTAGCGGTTTTCTTTCTTGCTTTTCCGTAATCGTCGAGATATTTTAATTTTACGTCAAGAATGGCGGCTTGAATGCTGTCCAAACG
>JAOZMN010000413.1 GCA_029934265.1 Bacteroidales bacterium | reverse complement strand
TATACCGAAATTAGATGAAGGTGATTTTGCGTTTCAAGCATTTTTGAAACCCGGAACTTCTTTAACGGAAGTTGAAGAAGCATCTACAACAATTCAAAAAATAGTTTTAGAGAATTTTCCCGACGAAATAGAAAGCATACAAGCAAGAATCGGAGTTGCCACCTTGCCTATGGACCCTATGCCTTTGGATATTGCTGATATTTTTGTAATACTGAAACCGCAGGACGAATGGACAAAAGTTTCTTCAAAAAAGGAATTAATAGACGGCGTTAAAGAAAAATTGGAAATTTTATCCGGAATTAATTTTGAATTTACACAACCGATAGAAATGCGTTTTAACGAACTGCTAACCGGAATAAGAGAGGATATTGCAATCAAACTTTACGGCGACGATTTAGATATTCTTGCAAATAAAGCAGAAGAAATTGCCGGTTTGGTTTCCGGAATACGTGGAGTAGGAGGAGTAAAAGCCGAAGCTGTTAAAGGACTTCCACAAATTACAGTTCAATACGACAGAAATAAATTGGGACAATTTGATTTGGATATTTCCGATTTGAATACAATCGTCGAAACTGCTTTCAGCGGAGGAGTTGCCGGCAAAATTTACGAAGGAGAACGTATGTTCGACCTTGTTGTCCGCTTGGATAAGGAACATCGCAAAAGCATTAAAGATTTGCAAAATTTATTTGTCAATTTGCCCGACGGCACTCAAATTCCTTTAAAAGAAGTTGCAGATATAAGCTATCGTTCCGGACCGATGCAAATAAGCAGGGATAATACAAATCGCCGAACTTATGTCGGAATAAACGTTCAAGACCGAGATATAAAATCTTTAGTTACCGAAATTCAAGAAACATTAGACAAAAAACTCGAATTGCCTACCGGATATTACATTCGTTACGGAGGTGCGTTTGAAAACTTGGAGCGAGCCTCAAAACGTTTATTGGTGGTAGTTCCTTTGGTATTGGCATTGATTTTTATGCTGGTATTTTTTGCAGTAAAATCATTCAAACAAACCTTAATGATATATGTTGCGATACCATTTGCGGCGGTTGGCGGAATATTCTCATTATATTTAAGAGATATGCCTTTAAGTATTTCGGCAGGTGTTGGTTTTATTGTACTTTTTGGGGTAGCGGTACTTAATGGATTGGTTTTATTGAGTGCTTTCAACGAACTCAAAGCCAAAGGAAATTTAAGCATAAAAGATATTATCGTAAAAGGTTCCGTAAGAAGAATCAGACCGATTTTACTGACAGCTTCGACAGATATTCTCGGTTTTCTGCCACCTGCAATTTCTACATCAGCCGGTGCCGAAGTACAACGTCCGCTTGCAACTGTAGTAATAGGAGGAATGCTTACGGCTACTTTGCTGACACTTATTGTGTTACCTGTTTTGTATCGTTGGATAGAAAGCGGTAAAAAGTTAAAAGTTTCAAAAATAAAACCGATAACAGTTTCAATTATTTTTATTTTTGTAATGATAGGATTTTCTCAAAATATAAAAGCTCAAGATACAACTTTTACTCTTGTACAAAGTTTGAAACTTGCCAGAAAAAATTATCCTTTGCTTAAAGCCGCACAATTAAATATAGACAAACAAAAAGCTTTAAAATTAACGGCTTATGATTTCGGTACTACATCTTTTTATACAGGAAAAGAAGAGTTTGGCAATAGCGAAAACGGTGTTTTTAATCAGATTGGAATCGAACAAAACGATATTGATTTATTCGGAATTTCCGCAAAGACAAAACTTGCAGAAAATAAAATAAAATCAGCCGAAATTTCAAAAACGTTAACAGAAAAGATTTTAATAAAAAATGTTGAAATTGCTTGGTACAATGTGTATTATACTAAAAAACTTAAAGAATTGTTTGCACAAACCGACAGTTTGTATGCCGATTTTCTGCGTGCCGCAAAACTCAAATATAAAACTAATGAAAGTTCTAAAATTGAATATTTATCGGCAAATACAAAATATAATCGTCTTAAAGTTGATATTAAAATAGCACAAAGTAATTACTTGATTGCTTTAGAAATACTTAATACTTATTTGCTATACCCTTCAGATTTCGATATAAATACCGAAAAAATACAAACGGAATTTAAACTGAATATTATTACCGATTTAAACAAAAGTTCTATACTCGATTTCTATGAAAATGAGAAAAAACTTGCAAAATCGGAATGGAAAACAGAGCGAACAAATTTTTTTCCGAAAATGGATATATCTTATAAAAGGCAAATAATCAATGATGTACCCGGCTTTAACGGCTGGCAGGCAGGTTTTTCTGTTCCGTTATTGTTTTTTTCGCAATCCGGAAAAACAAAGGCTTCCGAACTGAATTATAAAATAGCTGAAGAAAATTTCAAGCAAAAAAGTTTAGAAATAAAAAGTGAATATAATCGTTTGGTAAACAGGTATTTAATTACTGAGGATTTAATCAAACATTATAAAAACGAAGCAATACCGGTAGCAGAAGAGCAAATAAAAGCCTCAAAACTTGCTTATAAATTAGGAAATATCGACTATATCCAATTTATAAGAAATACCGAAACTGCCATCGAAACAAAAAAAGAATTTTTAGAATTTCAAAACCGTTTTTTTGAATTATCAGCAAAAATACGTTTTTTGATTGAAGATTAATTTTTTTCAATTTTCAATCGAAAAACGTTAAAATAAAAAATTATAAAAATTATAAAATGAAAAATAAAATATATTTAATATTTATTGCATTATTTGCATTCGCATCGTGCAATACCGAAAACACGAAAGAAAAACACGGAGGGCATGAAGAACACGGAGAAGAGGGAGTTGTTACACTTTCTGAAAATCAACAAAAAGCATTAAAATTGAAATTTGGGACTTTCGAGATGCGTAATTTGAA
>JAOZMN010000412.1 GCA_029934265.1 Bacteroidales bacterium | reverse complement strand
TGAAGAACTTAAATTAAAAGAAAAAGGCGGTTCAAAAGGAGTCTTGGACGGTATCCCGAAAACTTTACCTTCAATGATTAAAGCCGTGAGAATGCAACAAAAAGCAAGAGGTGTAGGTTTCGATTGGGAACATAAAGAACAAGTTTGGGAAAAGGTAAATGAAGAAATCGACGAATTTAAAGTCGAGATAAAAAATATGGACAAAGAAAAAGCTGAACAAGAGTTTGGAGATATTTTTTTCGCTTTGATAAATGCCGCCAGACTATACGACATTGACCCTGATACGGCTTTGGAATTAACTAATCGAAAATTTGAAAGTCGCTTCAAATATTTGGAAAGCAAAACCATAAAACAAGGCAGGTCGCTAAAAAATATGTCGCTCGCCGAAATGGAAGTAATTTGGAACGAAGCTAAGATTTATGATTTATGATTGTATATTTATTATTTTGCTTTCACCTGAGTATATAAACTTTGGCAAAGTTTATCATATATACCGATACAATCATAAATCAACAATCGTAAATCATGACTTTTTTACAGATAGGAATAATAGATATTATTGATGTTTTTGTTGTAGCTTATATTTTTTATCAAATTTATATGCTTACAAAAGGCACCGGTGCGATTAAAATTATTACCGGAGTGGCAATTTTATATTTTATTTGGCTTTTGGTAAAGGCTTTGAACATGAGGCTTTTAAGTTCGATACTTGCACAAGTAATGGGAGTCGGAGTTATTGCGTTGCTTATTGTTTTTCAGCAAGAAATAAGAATATTTTTTATGCACATAAGCAATAAATATTTATCTAATTTCGAGCTTAAAGTAGTCAATTTTATTCAAAGATATACAAATGAAAATCCGAATATGATAAAGTCGGAGGAAATAATAAGTGCTTGTGTTTCTATGTCGGCAAGTAAAACGGGTGCGTTAATTGTTATTTCACAAAAATCTGAATTAAAGCAAATTATCGGTACCGGAACGAGTTTAAATTCGGATATTTCGAGCAAATTGATAGAAAATATTTTTTTCAAAAACAGTCCGTTGCATGACGGAGCAGTTGTAATTTCAAAAGATAAAATTAAAGCCGCCGGTTGTATTTTGCCGGTATCAAAAAGCAATAAAATACCCGAAAATTTTGGTCTCCGGCATCGTTCCGGTGTAGGAATTACCGAAGAAACCGATGCAATAGTAATTATTGTTTCGGAAGAAACGGGTAAAATATCGCTTTTTGAAGGCGAAAAACGATTTGTCGGTATTTCCGAAACGAGATTAAGAGAAATATTTACCGGTTATTTTTCCGATTCGGCATATAATTTTAACGAAAAACAAGAGGCTCAACTGCAAAATTCAGTAAGTACTCCAAAAGTAAATTTAGGGTGAAGAAAACCGATATTCAGGTTTTCCGCTCCTTTTCTCGATTTTTTGTCGATTAGTTTAATTCCCTTATTTTCAACTTCTTTCAAGGCTTCATCTGTATCCGGATTTGCAAAAGCAATGTGGTGAATCCCTTGTCCTTTTTTATTGATAAATTTTGCAACGGGGCTATCGGAACTTGTCGGCTCTAAAAGTTCTATTTTTGTTTGCCCGACTTTAAAAAATGCTGTTTTTACTTTTTGGTCGGGTATTTCTTCTTCCGCATAACATTCCAAACCAAGTATTTCTTGATAATATTTTTTTGCTTCTTCAAGGTTTTCTACGGCAATGCCAATGTGTTCTATGTGAGTTATATTCATAAATTGTGAAATTTTTAAGTTAAAAAATGAGTTCAGTCTAAAAAATATATTTTTTCAAAATCAGACCCTTAGGGTTTTAAGTAAAAGACTGTAAGTCAAATATTTAGAGCTGTTTAATTTTGTTAAATTAAACCCTAAGGGTCTTCTTATACCGAACTCATGCAGGTTAAATTAATGAAAATGCTTTAACTATAGGTGCTACAAGTCGGTGTCTGACTATGTCATCTTGGGTAAAATTGATAAATCCTATTCCTTTTATATTTTTTAAAATTTTATTTGCAACTAACAATCCTGAGTTTTTTTCGTTCGGAAGGTCGATTTGAGTAATATCACCGGTTACTATGAATTTTGAATTTTTCCCCATTCTTGTCAGAAACATTTTCAGTTGTTTCACCGTTGTATTTTGAGCTTCATCGAGTATCACAACCGAATTACTTAAAGTTCGACCTCGCATAAATGACAGCGGTGCAATTTGTATAACACCGTTTTCCATATAATCGTTTAATTTTCTCACCGGCATTAAATCGTGAAGTGCATCATAAAGTGCTTGCAAATACGGGTCGAGTTTTTCTTTCACGTCTCCGGGCAGAAAACCGAGTTTTTCACCGGCTTCAACTGCCGGACGACTTATTAAAATACGTTTTACTTCTTTATTCTTCAAAGCCCTGACAGCAAGGCAAACAGCAAGATATGTTTTGCCGGTTCCTGCCGGTCCCAAAGCAAAAAGCAAATCATTTTCGTTGTACTTTTTAATCATCTTTTGCTGATTTTCATTTCTTGCTTTTATAGGTTTGCCGGTGTTTGAAAAAACAATGGTTTCATTTTCGATTTTATCAAAATCCGTATTTTGTATTTTTTTCTTGTAAACGGAAATAATATCATTATCCGATAACGTATTGTATTTCTCTATTTTACGAATTAATTTTTCTATAAATGAAGAAAAAATTTCAATTTTATCTTCTTCTCCAATAATTTTAATATTTTCTTCTCTTGTAACAATTTTAAGTTCAGGAAAAAGACTTTTTATAAGGTTTGCTTTGGAATTATTTATACCATATAAGTCAATTTGTCGAATTTGCTTTAAATTAATAATCTTTTCAGGCATATTTTAAATTAAATATTTATAAATTTGCATTTTGGATTTTATAGTCTTTTA
>JAOZMN010000411.1 GCA_029934265.1 Bacteroidales bacterium | reverse complement strand
TTTTTCATAAGTGCAAATTACTGCGTTATTTTGATTGTTTTAAAATCCTCATTTATAATGGTAAACTCCGGTATTTAAAAAATCAAAATGCCTTATAAGTACTCATACAAAAGTTTTTACCTATTTACTTAATTGCAACTTGCTAATTATTAAAAGTTTGCACAAGTGCGTAAGCAACATTAAATAGGTCGAAGACCTTACTTTATACTTATGAAAAATGCCAAATTATCGAATAAAAAAAATTGTAAACAATAAAAATATTAAGAAAATGAAAAATTTATACTTACTGTCGGTAACAGGATTAATCTTTACTTTGTTGTTTTCGGCTTGTCGTCCATCGCCGGAAGAAGCTAAAAAATACAATGAAGAAATTATCGAAATTCAATCCGAACTTGTCTATAAAGTCGAAAATTTGAATAAAGCATTTGAAACATTCGATAACCAAAAAATTGCAACAGCACTTAAAATTACAAATCAAGAAATCGAAAAAGCATTAAAATCATCGAGTAAAATTAAAGATTTCGATAAGAAAACTCTTCTTAAAGATGCTCTCGATAAATTTATTGTAAGCGTAAAAGCTATTGCAGATGAAAATTACAAAGAAATGGCAAGAATATACGCTTTACCTGAAGAGGACTGGGATAAAAATTTAGACGAAACTTTTAACGATTACAAAAACGATGCAAAAATATCTTTCGATACCGCAGTGGAAAATTTCAGCAGCGTGCAAGAAGAATTTGCACTTAAATATAATATCAAATTGGTAAATATCAAATAAGGTCTTCGACCTTTTTAATGGGGCAAAGCCGCATTTGTAAAAATCTAATAATAAAAGCATTACACAAAAGCAGATGCGGAAAACTTTTGTATTAGTACTTAATTGATTATTTACGATTGTAGATTTATGATTTTTACTTGGATAAGCAAATATGAGTTTATAATTTTAAAACGTCATAAACTTATGCGTTATATTTATGTGCTGATATTATCAATGATGTTTTTTTCATGCCGGCATGAATATGCAAGTAATACTGATTTTTGTTTATCCGACACTTCTGTTAAAGAACTTATTAAGATGACTTCGCAAGCAAATGACACTGCCGTTTGCACTAAAAAAGAACCCTTAAAAATTGATACCGTTGCTGATGCAACCGCCAAATTTATTGCAGGTATTCCGAACGGTTATTTCAAAAACCAACAAAATAAAACTTGGTATAAAGCCCATCAAAATTCCGTAAAAACTTCTTGGAATAAATATACAAAAAATAACATACAAAGAATATCAGCTTGGCGGGATAAAAATAAAATTAGCGAAACTAAGAATATAAAAACTGTTTTTTATCCGTTTTCCGGACCTGATTTTTTGTATGCAAACACTTTTTTTCCGAACTATAAAAATTATATAATGTTCGGACTCGAAAATCCCGGAAAATTGCCGAATTTAAAGTCGATTGACAATGAAACATTAAATAATTATCTTCAAAATATACGATTTTCATTGCGTTATATAAATAAGGTCGGATATTTTACCACCAATCAGATGAAGCGGGATTTTGCCGATAAAAATTTAGACGGAACAATTCATCTTTTGCTGTTTTATCTCGCAAAAACCGGATATGAAATTTGTTCCGCAAAGAATATATATTTGGACAAAAAAGGAAATTTTTTTCTGTATCAAAATGATAAACAAGCCGGCGAAAATATAAAGGGGCTGAAAATAGATTTCAAGACAAAAAGTGGAGACCAAACTCAAACGTTATACTATTTTCGTATAAATACTTCCAATGCCGGACTTACTGCAAAACCCGGTTTTATAGAATTTCTAAATAAGTTCGGAAACGTTGTATCTTATGTAAAATCAGGCTCTTATTTGTTGCATCATGATGAGTTTTCGATAATAAGATATTTTATGCTTCAAAAAAGTGAAAAAATACTTCAAGACGATTCCGGAATAAGCTATAAAAAACTTTTGGAATATTTTGATGTCGAGCTTTACGGAAAATACTCCAAAAATATAAGCGATTTTGATTATCTTTATCAGGAAGATTTGCACAAAGCCGTTACGGAACAAAATAAAATTCTTAATTTTAAACTCGGTTACAATAAGTGGAACAACGAAACGATTTTAATGTATGCTCGAAAGAAGCCGGGAAAAGAAATCGTTTTGAAAGAGCATAATAAAATAATACCTTCAACTCCGGAAAGCAATATCGAAAAAACACAAGAAATTATATTTAAAATTCAACTCAAATCAACCGGCGTTAAATTGCAAAATCCGCAAAAATATTTCAAAGGACTTCCCGACATTTCGTTTTATTACGAAAACGGTTACTATAAATATACTTCCGGAAAAGAAACAAAATACGAAAATGCAACTTTAATAAAAGAAAAAGCCAGAAAACTCGGTTTTGAAGGAGTATTTACCGTTGCTTTCCTTAACGGAAAAAAAATAAATGTTGTTGAGGCTGTTAAATTGTCGGGAAAATAATTATCAAAATTTCAAATAATATGAAGCAAATATATACAACAATTATCTTGTTGATTTCCTTGCAAATTTCAGCACAAGATACAACACAAATAAAAAGTGATATTTATTACAACGCTTCATATTTTGGAAATATGCTTTTTAATCCCGGAATAAAAATCGGAGCGGAAAAAGTTTTATTTTCGCATGAAAAAATAAAAACAAAAAACACTCGAAAGGGCGAAAAAATCATACCCAAAAAAAATCAAATACTTTTAAATGCAAGTACGGGTTTTTATACCGACCCAAAAAGTTACTCCGCAATATTTCTTAATGCCGGATTTGTATTTCGCAAAACCAAGAAAAAATTCAGTAAAACCATAGAATTTAATCCTATAGGAATTTATCGCTCGTTTTTGCCCGAAAC
>JAOZMN010000410.1 GCA_029934265.1 Bacteroidales bacterium | reverse complement strand
ACCGGATACTTTTCAACCGGAATTACCGGTACTTTTTCAACCGAAATATACAAATTGCTTTTTTTATTTCTTAAAAACAGGATTAGTTATAAAAACTATCCTGTTTTTTTTATTTATAATATGAGTTCGGTGTAAAAAGACCCTTAGGGTTTGGTTTAACAAATCTAAATATTTAATTTACAGTTTGTTACTTAAAACCATAAGGGTCTGATTTCGGAGAAATGTACTTTTTAGACTAAATTTAATATTTTTTTGAAAAAATATTATAAAACACTTGCATTTTGCACATATGTTCATTATCTTTGTCGAAAATTAATTTAATTCATTAAAATTTATATAAGTGCCAAGACCTCAAAATAACAGAATTGTCAGCGAACCGCCTATTTTTACTGATTTTAAACCGGTCGGAATAAAAGGAAAAAACTTGCAACAAGTTTTACTGAGTTTAGATGAATTTGAAGCATTTAGATTAGCTGATTACCTGAATTTATCGCACGCAGAGGCAGCTGATGAAATGGAAATTTCTCGCTCTACTTTTACAAGACTAATCGAAAAAGCAAGAAAAAAAATTGCCTATTTCATAATAAGCGGAAAATTATTGAAAATTGACGGAGGAAACATACATTTTAGAAGAAATATTATTGAATGCAAAGATTGTGGGCATAAGTTCAAAATTAGTTTTAAAGAAATTATTAAAAAATGTCCATCCTGCGATTCCGAAAATATTTTAAACTTGGCAGGAGGTTTCGGACACGGAAAATGTTGCAGATAAGGTCTCAGACCTCGTTTTATACTTATAATCACATTATGTTTTTTTAAATTTAATAAAATGAAGGTAGCAATAGCAAGCGGAAAGGGTGGTACGGGAAAAACAACTTTATCCATAAATTTAACTGAATTTTTATCGGAAACTCAAAAAGTTGTACTTGTCGATTTGGACGTTGAAGAACCAAATGCAGGTTTATTTTTTACCGGAAAGTCGGTTCGAGAAGAGATAAAGTATAAGATGATACCGCAATGGAGCAAAGATAATTGTATTTTATGCGGTCAATGTCAGGAAGTTTGCAATTATAATGCAGTTATTCGATTCATGGAAACAATAATGGTTTTTCCGCAACTTTGCCACAGTTGTTATGCCTGCTCCGAACTTTGTCCGACTCAATCGCTCCCGATGACCCAACAAAGAATAGGAAAATTAAAACATCTGAAAAAAGAAAATATAGATTTTATCGAAAGCAGATTAGATATTGGTGAAGAACAGGCAGTTCCGTTAATATCGCAAACACTGGAATATATTGAGCAACAATTTAAAAAGGACACTTTAATATTAATGGACTCACCGCCAGGAACATCATGTCCGGTTATTGAAGTTGCAAAAAATGCCGATTTAATCATTCTGATAACCGAACCGACACCTTTCGGAATGCACGATTTGAAACTCGCAGTTGAAACTATGCAAGAATTAGACAAAAAAATAGGAGTAGTTATTAATAAGCATGGAACAGGAAATAATGAAGTCGAAAAATATTGTGAAATTAATAATATCCCGATATTTGCTAAAATACCGAATAACAGAAAAATTGCAGAACTGTATTCAAAAGGAAAACTTATTTATAAAGAAATTCCCGAAGTAAAAGCAGAGCTTGAAAAAATAAAATTTATGTTGCAACAAGAAAAATAAAAATGAATGAAATCGTAGTAATATCAGGTAAAGGAGGAACTGGAAAAACCTCGATATGTGCATCATTTGCATATATTGCCGGCGAAAATGTAATAGTTGCCGATTGCGATGTCGATGCGGCAGATATGCACTTACTTTTAGAACCTGATTTCGGAAATGCCGAAGAATTTTACAGCGGAGAATTTGCCCTTATTGACCCGAACATCTGTACAAATTGCGGAAAATGTTTTGATGTTTGTCGATTTAATGCCGTTAAAATAATTGATAATCAACATAATATAAAAGAAGTCGATTGTGAAGGTTGCGGATACTGTGCAAGAGTTTGTCCGGTTGATGCAATTACAAATAATCCTGCAAAAGTAGGACATCGTTATATTTCAAAAATCAGAACAGGTACTTATATGGTTCACGCAAAGTTAGGAACCGGTGCCGATAATTCCGGAAAATTAGTAACAAAAGTCAAAAACGAAGCAAAAATATTGGCAAAAGAGCAAAATAAAGAATTTATTATCATAGACGGTTCGCCCGGCGTTGGCTGTCCTGTTGTTTCGTCACTTTCGGGAGCTAAATTTGTAGTTTTGGTTACCGAACCAAGTGTTTCCGGCATTCACGATTTAAAACGAGTTTACGAATTGGTTAAAAAATTCAGGATTAAAGCAGGTTGCATAATTAATAAAGCCGATATTAATAAAGAAAATACACAAAAAATAATCGACTTCTTAAAAAAAGAAAGTATTACACATATAACATCTTTACCATATAATGAAAATTTCACAAAAGCAATGACAAACGGCAAAACCATTGTAGAATACGATAAATCGGAATTAAAAGAAAAAATAATTAAAGCATGGAATCAAATTAAAACATTAACCATTACTTAGCTCATTATTAATAAATTAATCTAATTTTATACAAATATGAAAATAGTATTTACAACAAAAGGTAAAACTTGGGATTCAGAAATAGACCCTCGTTTCGGCAGAACAGAATATTTTTTAATTTATGATACGGAAAAAGACACTGTTTCCGGCTATGACAACAGAGCTGTTGAAAATGAGGCACATGGAGCAGGTCCGAAAACTGCTCAAAAACTTATGGAGTTCGGAACAAATATTCTTATTACCGGCAACGGTCCCGGAGGAAATGCAGCAACAGTACTTAAAAATACAAATGTTGATGTATATGTCGGTGCAGGAGGGACAGCAAAAGAAGCT
>JAOZMN010000409.1 GCA_029934265.1 Bacteroidales bacterium | reverse complement strand
AATATCACTATTTGATAAGTTGTTGGTCTGAGAGAATAGACTTAAGTTCAAAGCTATTAACAAAGCAAATGTTGTTATTATTTTTAGGTTGTTTTTCATGATATTGATTTTTTTAATTAACGATAAATTTCTCTTATTTTAATAGACATTATTTTTCCGGAATTATTTTTCTGTGATGATATTTCAGAAAAATTTACAAGTTTATACGAAGTACACAATCTTTCTAAAAACTCTTCTGCGGTTTCTCTTTCAAGTAAAGTTTTACCGTTTCTGCCGTAAATTTCAACTTTTGAATTTGGACTTACAAAATATTCACTTATAGTTGGTTGCACTAAATTAATTCGTTGCATCTCATCAGCGTTGTCATCTGAAACTTTTATCAAAGATGCAATAAATTGATTATTTGTTTGGATAGGATTATTTGTTGCTGGTGGTGCAGTTGTTGTTCCGCCAAGTTTAATATCAAAAACAGGTGTATGGTTTACAAGCCTTACAGTTCCTTTTTTTGTATCTGAAAGTAAATCGTTCCAATTTGCAGGCGAGTTTCCACTTACAATCTTCTGCAATTCATTTAAAAATACAATAGTGAACGCTCCTCCTTTTTCTGTCGCAATTGATGTTTCGCCAGCTTTACTGCTTGCTACAACAATATTTCCTTTTAATTTTCCGAAAAGACTTTGATATGTATCTTCTGCACTACCTTTTATAACAGTTTTTCCTGAAGGTAAATCTTTTGTAGTAACTCTTGCACTGAATGAGTTACAGCAGTCAGCCATTACAACAGAAAATTTAGGATTTTTACTTTTTATAATATCATTAATTTTATATAAAGGAACAAATTGAGACTCTGGTCTGCTAAGTATCAGTTGTGGAAATTTAGACTTATCTCCGAACGACCTTGCTCCGTGTCCTGAATAATAAAAGAAAACAATATCATCAGAATTACATTTTAAACTATTTAAAACTCGTAAAGCATTTTTAGTATTACATTTTTCTTCATTAAAATAATACTCTTTTATATTCATATTATTTGCTGTTGCTATAATTGCTAATTCTCCAGTCATAGCATAATAATCAAGCCAAACACTTTCACCTACTCTTGCATCATCTGTATCTGCAAAAATTATAGCATGAAGTGTCTGGGCTTGTATGCCGGAGATAATACTTAGAAATAGTATTATTAATAAGGTGTGTTTTATTGGTTTCATAGTATTTATTTTAAATTAATTAATGTATTGATATACTTATCATTAGTATTTATAAGATGTGTAAAACGTAAAAGTTTATATTCACAATTATTCTCTTCATAAAATACTGTATCCTTGTAGCTTACACCCCATTGTTTACAACCAAGATTTAGTAAAATACTTGCTTTTTTATTATTTTTTGAAAATTCATAAGCAATATGTGGAGAAAATTGACATTTATTTATCAGACTGTCAAATCTGTAATTTGTACTGTCGTGTAGCATAAATTGCAAGATGGAATAATATGATTTATCAAGTTCGCCGAGCAGACTATCAACGGCAAAATTGCCAATGATTTTTATAGTACTGTCAGCTTTTGTTTTTGGTCGGATTTTATAAACTTTTACTTTTTCGGGCGAAAAAATAATATTACTAATTTCTTTACCGTAAAAATCGGAAACTGTACTATCCGGTTTTATTACAGAACTTTCGATTAGTTGTTTTTGATTGTTACATGATAAAAATATCAGTAAAACACCAGCGGTAATAAATGTGATTTTTTTCATACACCTTTTTTATTTTATGCTTTCAACTCCAAACAAGCATTAAATTTTGGACATAAAAAAAGCGTGGAACTGTATATAACTCTTATCGGAATGTGAGGTTCTGGAATACCTATACCTACAAATAAGAACAGTCCACGCCAAAGGCGTGAACGTTTTTCTTATTATACTTGTAGGTATTTGAAATTTTCCAGATTTCACACTCAAGACAATAATATAACGCTTTTTATTTAATATTTTTATTTCTGTATTTTATCTTATATTTTTAAATTTAATAGAGTTCGGGTAAAAATAATTTGTAACTAATTCTTAAACCTTTACAATAACTTATCAATTGCTCTAATGTTGCTTTGTATTTGTTTCTTTCAATTAATAATATTGTATTTTCATCTAATCCTGTTTGTTTTACTTTATCTTGTATTGTGTATTTTTCTTGCTTATGTTTTGCAGTATTTACAAAATTTCTTAATTCATTTATTTGTAAATTTTGTATTTCCCTATCTTTCTCTGTGCTGTTATCAACGATTGTGATATTTTTATTTACGTTTTTAGTAAAAATAGATTTTCCAGCAAAAGATGTTCTTAATTCTTGAATACTTAATTTTTGAATATAGTCATCTTGTTGTTCGGCTGTTTTATATGTTAAATCGCTATTTATCATCTGTTTCACTGTAAGCTGTTATCACAATAATATTTTGATGTTTATCAAGTCTGAATATAACGGTTAAATTCTCTGATTTATTTCTTAGGTTGTCATTTTTTTGTGTAGGAACAAAACCAGTTATTATAAAACTGTTTTCAAATTGTTCTTTGCTTTCAAGTATTTCATAATTTTTGTTTCTGAACAAATAATTTATTGAAAGAAATGAAATATTCCGTTTATTAAATACAATATTTTCTGCTATGTGGTTTAAGTGTTTTGGCAACCACTTAAAATGTAATTCTTTTAGTGCTTTTTCAATTTCATTCATTTGATTTATAAAATATTATTTAATTTTACAAAATTAAGTTATTTGTTTTCATTTTCAAATTTTTCTTTGTTTATTTTTGCGAAGCAAAAATAAAATCATCCTTTTTTTTATGGCGATGTATAGCGGTGAACCATATCGGTAAACTTCTTGGTTTTCTTTGGCGATTTACAGCACTGAACT
>JAOZMN010000408.1:1956-2902 GCA_029934265.1 Bacteroidales bacterium | reverse complement strand
AAGTTTAGCATAATTTTTTTTACAGAAAGCTGATTGTATATAATTTTCGGCATCGACAAATGCCGGTTTGTATGCCGGAATTTGTTCGGAATTTATTTTATCGAGATACAGTTTAGTGAAATTTATTTCCGGAATATTTTCAGCTTCAAAAAAGAAATTCAAATTGTACATAGTTCCGTCTTCAAGCTCTCCTGTATTGTTGAGCGGAGTTCGGATTTCTATTTTTCTTGCTTCGGATTTTTTTTGTAAGAGTCGGTTTTCATCGAAATAAATTACATAGCATATTTTTTTGTGCTTTTCGGCGTGCAATCCGTCTTCTTCATAATCATCTGTTGCTTCCGAAAATTTGTATTTTGTGATAACCGGAGCTATACCTTTAATTTCTTTTTTAATTCGCATTGTAAGCGTGTCGATATACCAATTTTCGATAAAAATAACTGATTTTATATCCTTTAAATCTAATTCATTTTGTTCAATTATTTTTATATCCTCATAAGTATCTTCATCAAAAACTATAACTGTATCAGCTTTGCCGGTCAGTGAAGTTTTAATTTCTTCAAAAGACATTTTTTTTCCGGTATAGAAATCGTAGGCGTTTTTATTTCCATAGAGTGCATTGTTCACAAGTAATTTTCTTAATTTATCTCTTCCGAAACTCGACCATAACAAACAATTTTCTTTTTCAATTTCGTAAGGTACTTTTTCATTCGGATTAAGATTTGTTTCTATATTTTCAAGATAATATTCGTATTTTACTTTTTTAAAAAGTTTCATTCTTGCGTCTGATTTTTTTTTATCTTTTTTCTTTACAAAATCATTAAAAACGAGAAAACCGGTTGTTTCATCGGTTATTTTATAATATTCTCCTCCCTCCATTTCTTTTTCACATTTTCTTATCGGAGCGTAAGCGAGAGTTTTTTTATACATCTTAAAATTTTCTTCATCA
>JAOZMN010000408.1:0-1946 GCA_029934265.1 Bacteroidales bacterium | reverse complement strand
GGAGGAGCCCCTGTGATAGTTTCTTAGTTACCATAATTATTTGCTTAAAATTTTCTTCATCAAATATCCATTGGTCATAAAATTCGATAGCGGAAAATTCGTTTTTTTGAGCTTCTCTTTCTATTTCGACAGGATATTCCTCTCCGGTTTCTTCATCTGTAATATATACTTCTTTATTGCCAAAACCGAGTTTTTTGTTTGTTTCTTCATTGCTTTGCAGATAAGCATAAGGGAAGAAATTATCGTAAGGCTTATAGTCGATATAAGTTTTGGTATTTTTGGCGGACAATTTTTTAATCATTAATTCTCTGATGTCGAATGTCGAAAAATTTTCAGAATTATAATATAAACTGTCATAAAAAATTTCGAGTTTGCCGGGGGACTCTCTATTATAATGTGAAGTGTTCAATGCTATTTTATCACACATAATCAGCTTGTCGGATATAAGCATATTTTTTCTTTTCTTTACGGAAATATTTGTTTTTTCTTTTAACAATGAAATTGTTTTTTGATTTCCTGATGCTATTGCATAATCAAGTGCCGATTTTCCGTTTTCATCATACGCATAAGGATTTGCTCCGTTTTCGATAAGTAGTTTTACGGCTTGATATCCGTTAGGATTTTTTGCAGAAATATGTAAAGCAGATTTTGTAAAAGCAGAAGAATTTACTTTTGGTTTTTGGGCAAGTATTTTTTTTATCAGTTCGAGATTATTGTCTTCACAAACAAATATCAAAGGAGTTTTACCGTAATAATCAGAAGCATTTATGTCTGCACCAATGTCTATCAGAATATTTGCATAGTAATAATATTTTTTTTCCAATGCTTCAAGTAAAGGATTATTGTAATATTCATTTTTCGAACCAATTTTCGCTCCGTTTTCGATAAGATAATCAAATATTTCTTTTTTATTGTTATTCACAGCATAGTACAAACCGGTATTTGTTCCGCTTGCGTTAATTTCTGCTCCTGCATCTACCAACAATTTTATCATTTCAAAATTACCGTCCTTAACGGCAATATCCAGAGCCGTATTTTCTGTTGATGAAATAAAATCTAATTTAGCTCCGGCTTTTATCAATAATTTTACAGCTTTTTTGTTATTGTAATAAACCACATTATATAAAGAACTTTCGTTTTGATTATTAAGTTGATTAATATCGGTTCCGCTTTTTATCAGGAAATCAATTACTTCAATATTATGTCTATTGGAATTACTGCAAGCCTTATTTAATGGTGTTTCTTTTTGGGAATTTGCTGAATTTATATCAAAACCTTTTGTAATCAGAAGTTTAACCAGTTTTAAATTACCGTATTCTGCGGCTGAATGTAAAATATTTCCGGAATATTCAACTTCCGTTTTTAAATCGGCACCGGCATTTACGAGTATCTCAAAAAAATCGGCACCGTTCGGATTTTTCGACATTTCATATATAAGAGGCACTTGATAATCATTAAAACTTTTGGCGGAAGCTCCGTTTTTAAGTAAATATTCTGCAAAACTTGTACTTTTATGATAACTAACCGATAAATGCAGAAGTCGGTTTAAATCATCTGTCTTAAATTTGGATTTATCATTTTTATCGAATAAATATTTTGCAATTTCTGCTCCGTTCGGATTTTTGCAAGCATTCATTAAAGGATTTATGTCATCGTTACTTTTTATATTCAAATTTGCTCCATTTTCAATAAGGTATTTTGTAAGTTCGGAATTTGTATCTGTTTCAGCTATAAAGTATAATGCAGTTTTATTGTAATTATTTTTTGCATTAAGATTTGCACCGGCATCGACAAAGGCTTTTATACTTTTGTAAACATCACTTTCTTTGTCGAAGTTTTTTGCTTCCGAACATATTGTAATTAGTGGAGTTTCATCGTTCCAATTTTTGACTTCTAAGTTTGCTTTATTGTCTATAAGTATTTTAATTATTTCATAATTAAGAGTT
>JAOZMN010000407.1:247-2904 GCA_029934265.1 Bacteroidales bacterium | reverse complement strand
ACAAATTCAGGGGCAACTTGATATTTTGAAGAAATACCGAAATTTTCGTAAATTGCTCCGATTATTACACCTGAATTTATATTTTTGAAATCGTGCGTAAAAGTTAATCCGGCAAGGTAACTTCCGGTGTAAGCAAAATATTTATCGACAGGGTCAATTTTCATGTTTCCTCTCGGCGATTCTACAAATTTGTATTGAAATGCGTCCGGTTGTCTATCGAGAAAGCTGTGAGACAGACCGATTTTTATTGAAACATAGTTATATTCGTCTGTAAAAAAACTGTTTTTACGCCCTTGTCCGAAAACAGTTGTTCCGGCAAACAGAATTATAAATATTATTATTATATTTTTCTTCATTTTATATGGTTTTTCTTTAATTTGTGAAATTTTTAAATTTTAAATTGTTCACTGTTATTTGTTCATTGTAATTTGTTTACTGTCTATACTGCCACAAGCTTTTGTAGTAAACAGCACTGTCTTTTTTGCCTCCTCCGAGTCCGATGTATCCTCTGAAATCATCGGCTGCATACTCGAGTCCGTTTCCTATTGCTTCCATTCTTGCTTCGTGTCCGTCTCCGTCTCCCGGAGCGTAAACTGCTCTTTCGTCCCACTTGTCGGTATAGGGTATATATCTCCAAAAATCCGAACGTAAAGAATCTCCGTCCCAGCCTGTTCCGTAATATCCGTATTCGTCGAGAGCAAAACCGGCGGCTTCTGTTCGTGCGGTTCCCGGAAAACTTGCTTTTTGTACCCAGTTTCCTCCTATCTCATTTGAAGATTCTCTGTACATCCATAAATCTTTGAAATATTTTCCGTCTTGGTTTTCACCTCCGCATAGGAAAGCACTTTGTCCGATAACAAAAGTTACTGCTCCCTCTCGCACCCGTGCACTTCCCGGCAAATCTGCTGCCGGTGTCCAAGTTCCTTGTGGATAAACATTATTGGCATTATCTACCATATTCTCCGGGTCGAGTTTGTAAATGTCCCCGAGTACACTGCCGGACTTACCTCGTCCGAGTCCTACGTAAGCTGTTTTTCCTATAACAAATGCAATAGCATTTTCACGAGCACCACTCGGATATACGGATAGACCGCTAAAGCGTACCCAGCCTCCTACAAAATCGTCTAAGTCTAATCGCCAAAATTCACTTGTAAATTCACCTTCATTATCCGAATCTCCTGTACCGATATATGCGTAATCTTTGTAAACTCCGTTACTTACCTTAACATTTAATATTACAAAAGCAACAGCATTTGATGTTCTGCCTCCTGGGTAGGTTGTCGCTTTAATCCATGAATCTGTTTGAGGTTGGTATTCATATATATCTTTTTCTTTTTGAAATTCATTTTCTCCGAGTCCTGCATATAATTTGCCATCGTAAGTAAATGAAATTGCACCTTTGGCATAAGGTCCTGCAAATTCTTTTTTTATTTCCCAAATATCTCTTGGGTCGAGGGTTTTGAATGAATATTTTTGCGGATTGAAAGCCGTGTCTGTTGTTCCGCCGGGTCTTTGGGTGATGACATAAGACCTGACAAAATATTCAGTTTCAGTCATCAAGTTTTCCATTGTGGATTCAAAGGTATAACCTGCAATTAATGTGTCACTAATCGCTGATATTTCACCGGTTCCGAATTTTGTGCTCATGGTATCTATTACTCTTGGATTTTCGCTTGTTCCCCAGCAATGTCCGTAATATAAAATACTGTCTTTGGCATTATCGGTGTATCTGAGACTTTCTTTTACAACCGCAAAAATATCTCCGACTTGTATGGCAGTATCTTGTTCACCGCTGATATATTTTGCTACACCTCTGTCGGTAAGATAAGTACCGTTATCAAATTCTCGTATAAAATTGTATTTTCCGTCCTTATAATTACACGCTTCTACAATTAAAAGCATAATAATAAGGAAGTAGAGTGTTTTTTTCATTGTAATATTGGTTTTAGTTTGTTAATAGATTCTAATTTGTGAAATTTTGAAGTTTGTTTATAGCGGTAAAATAAAAAAATAACAGGTAAAAATCGGTATAAAAGTTTTTTTTAGTAATCAGACCCTTATGGTTTTTAAGTAATAACCGGTAATTAAGATAGTTATATTTAATTTATTTTTGCTAAATTAAAACCCTTAGGGTCTTTTTTAAACTGAATTTACTAAATAATAAGCACACAAAATTATATTTTTTAAAGATAAAACGAAAAATAAAGTGTTTTTATTTGAATATTTATATTAATTTAGAAGTGTTTTTTGTTTCTTTGCAACTGAATATACAAAAATAATACCGAAAAACAAAGAACAATTTACAATGAGCAAATTACAATGAAGAGTTCAGTCTAAAAAGTATATTTTTTCAAAATCAGACTCTTAGGGCTTTAAGTAACAGGCTGAAAATTAGGCATTTGGAATAGTTGGATTTTATTAAATTAAACCATAAGGGTCTTTTTATACAAAACTAAATGAACAATTAACTTTTTTTCAAAATTTCACAACTTCAAAATTTCACAATTCATGAATGAATACAGGGCGTATATTGCAAAAACACCGCAGGGCTTGGAGTCTGTTTTGGCGGAGGAATTAAGAAAACTCGGAGCTTTTGAAATCCGGAAGTTGCGAAGAGCAGTAAGTTTTACCGCAGATAAAGAGACATTGTATAAAGC
>JAOZMN010000407.1:0-237 GCA_029934265.1 Bacteroidales bacterium | reverse complement strand
TCTGCGTACTGCTGTAAGTATTCTTATGCCGGTTTCTGTTTTTGAAGCAAAAGATGCTGAGGGTTTATATAAAGGTGCAAAAAAAGTAGAGTGGAGTAAATATTTCGGTACACGGGATACTTTTATGGTTAAAGGTGTTTTGTTTTCCGATAATTTTTCTCATTCGGGTTTTATTGCCTTGAAAGTTAAAGATGCCATTGCCGATTATTTCAGAAGTGAATTTGGAAAACGACCTTA
>JAOZMN010000406.1 GCA_029934265.1 Bacteroidales bacterium | reverse complement strand
GCAATTTGTATTTCGTAAGCAAATTTGGCAAAATACATTTGAGTTTCGGGCGAACTTGCATTGTTAATTGTATGTGTTCCAAAAGTAATACTTGTACTTGAAAACTGTCCTGTAATGTAAAATTGTCCGCATTCGTTTGAACAGGAAGCACCTGCATAATCGTGTTCTGCACCTCCTATTGATTGTGCAAATAAGTTTGTACCGCTGTCATTAAATTTTGCTATGAAAATATCGTATTTGCCTGCATTTGAATTTGTTATAGTTTCTGCATCAAAAACTATATTAGTATCATCGTATTCTCCTGTTACGTATAAATCGTTATCGGCATTTATTGAAATATGGCTTAAAGAAGTAAAACCGTCTCCACCAAAACTTTTTGCCCATTGTTCTGTTCCTGCCGAATTGTATTTAACTAAAAAACAAGTCGTCATACCTGAATTTGTAAGTGTAGCTGTTTCAAAATCCATACCCCCGAAATCTAAAAAATACCCCCCGAAATAAACGTTATCGTTCTTATCTATTCCTATTGCATTTGCTTCGTTTAAATTAGTTGCATCAACTGTTTTAGCCCAAAGTTCATTTCCGTTAATGTCATATTTTAGCATTAAAATATCAAGGTTGCTGTCCGGGTTATTTAAAGTACTCCCAGCAAAAGTTAATGAAGGACTTGCAAAACCTCCTGCTATATATACATTTCCTTGCGAATCAGTTTCTATATCGGAAAGTTGTTCGCCTCCTGTTCCTCCAGCAGTTTTAGCCCATGTTAGAACTCCTGCGTTTGTGAATTTCGCAACAAAAATGTCGGAATTTCCAGTTGAATTTAATGCAGTTCCTTCCAACATAACAGATGCACTTGTAAAATCACCACAGATAATTGGATTACCGTCCTTGTCTATTGTGATGCTTCTCCCGTATTCAAATCCTGCACCTGCTGCTATTGCAGACCACTCTGCATCTCCATCAGAGTTGAATTTAGCTACAAACATATCAGGATTGTCATTTACTCCTCCGTTTACAAGTATTGTTCCTCCTATTGACATACTTACACTATTGAAGTGTCCAGTAAGGAATATATTTTGATTATCATCAACCGCTATTGAATAAGCATGGTCGTCTTTTGTGCCTCCGAAAGATTTAGCGAAAATAATATTTCCGTCTTTATCGTACTTTGCAAAAAATACATCGTGGGTTGAGGCTTGGGTATTTGTAAGTGCTATTCCTCCAATTGTAAATACTGCTTCTCTGAAACGTCCTACAAGATATACATTTCCGTCTTTGTCGGTTGTAATACTGTGCGAACCGTTTTCACCGGCAGTTCCAACTCCGGCAGTTTTAGCCCATTGCCATGTGTCTTGTGCGTTTGAAATTCCTATTATAAGGAATAATTGAGCGATGATAAGGAATGATAATTTTTTCATTTTTAAAATAATTTGGTTATGATAATATGATATTTTGAAGCCTTTAGACTTACGAAGGTCCCTTTTTCGGGACTTCAAAGCGTCATTAAACTTTATTTTTCAATGAGTTCGGTATAAAAAGACCATTAGGGTTTGATTCAACAAAATTTAAATAATTCAAATACTTGATTTGTAGCGTGTTACTTAAAACCCTAAGGGTCTGATTTTGAAAAAATATACTTTTTAGACTGAACTCATCAATAATAAAAAACTCTTTGTACTTATGAGTACAACAAGTTTTTAAAAATGTTGCATGGAAAATAAAATATTTTTTTATTTTAACAGAAAAATCGGGAAATCGTTTTTCAACATTCAATATTCTTTTATTTAATATAATATCTCATTCCAAGCGTCATATTTACCGGAGTAAATGATATTTTAGAAAAATCCGAAGAAGAAGAAATTGGGTTTATATAATATTGCAAACTCGGAACAGCAAAAAACACAATATCGTTACTTAAAGTATAATTACATTCCATACCGAAAGAAAAACTAATCATTGTTTTATTGATATGAGTTTTTGATAAATTAAGCAGCTCGCCTTGTGTGCTTTTTATAATCCCTTTTGCCGACAATATAAAACTTGCTTTCAAATTAAGATAATATCGAAGTCGGAAATGCTGTTTCTCGTACAAAGTTTGTTTTATACTTAAAGGAATTTCGATAAAACGATAGCTGTTTATTCCCGTTATAACTGTAGAATCAGCCTTAGGATTCCATTCTTTTTTAGTGATATAGCGAGTTTCTATAATTTCGCCTGCCTGATTTCGGATATAAAATTCATCAACTACTTTATATTCATACTCGCCGGAGTATTCATAAAAATTAGAATTTACACTTTGTTTATTGCTTAATTCGCTTTTATATTTCGAATAGTTTATTCCGGTAACAAGACTAAAATTATTATTTACAACATACCCAAAACCAAGCCCAAACGAACTGAAACTCATATTAGTTTTTAAATTTCTGGCAGACAAATCAAAATTCGGCAAGTAATAAAAATCAAGATATGCAAGTCGTGAACTATCTATAAATTTTTTAACATTATCCTTAGCTGTATTTTTGATGGTATGAATTGTATCTTGTATTTTTATGGTATCTCTAATTACAAAACTTTTACGAACGGTATCTCTTACTACAATTCGTACTCTTACAGTATCACGAATAACGATTTTCTTCCTTATAGTATCGGTTTGTGCAGTAACGAAATTAACAGAGAAAAATACAAAAGAAAAAAAGAAAAAGATGATATGAAAATTAGTTTTTTTCAATTTATTCTAATTGTATCCTGCAAGATAATTGGTTCTCGTACAGTATCGTATATTATAACAGGTTCTTTAATTGTGTCATATTCAATAACCGGTTCTCGTACGGTATCAAATGTTACAACTGCCTTTTTTACAGTATCGTATGTTATTACAGCTTTTTCTATCGTATCAAGTTTTATAAT
>JAOZMN010000405.1 GCA_029934265.1 Bacteroidales bacterium | reverse complement strand
TCATTCCAATTTTGCCGGACTAAGGGTTAAAGATGCCATTGCCGATTATTTCAGAAGTGAATTTGGAAAACGACCTTTAGTAGATACTGAAGAGCCTGATATTGTGATAAATATTCATATTACCGAAGACCGTTGTACTTTGTCATTGGATACTTCCGGAGCATCTTTATTCAAACGAGGTTACCGTACTCGAACAGGACTTGCACCTATAAACGAAGTTCTTGCGGCAGGTATTATTTTGCATTCAAAAATAAAACCCGAACAAAATTTATTAGACCCGATGTGCGGTGCAGGGACAATTCCGATAGAGGCTTGTATGATTGCTTTGAATATTCCCGCAGGGAAAATGAGAAAAAATTATTCTTTTTTTAATCTGTCGGGCTTCGATAAAAAATTGTGGTATAAAGTTCGTGCGGAAGCGGAAGATAAAATAATTACAAATAAAAAATTTACTATAAGAGCTTCCGATATTGATAGAGAAATGATTGAAAAAGCCGAAATTAATATAAATAATATCGGACTGAGTTCATATATAGACCTTTCGAGAGCGGATTTTTTCAAAATGGATTCAAATTCGGAAAATCAATCAATAATTATGAATCCACCTTACGATATAAGAATTAAAGAAGAAAATATTAATTTGTTTTATTCTAATCTCGGGACAAAATTAAAGCATGATTTTGCAGGTTCGAAAGCTGTAATTCTTACAGGTAATATGCAGGCTTATAAGAATATAGCACTCAAGCCGGACAGTAAAACAGAGATGTATAACGGACCTGTCAAAAGTTGGTCATTGAAGTACAGTTTGTATGCCGGTTCAAAAAAAAATAAAAAACATCAGTCGTAAAACTTTTATTTATTATAAAATTTATTATATTTGTGCCTTATAAGTATTATCGGTTCAGAGGAATTTTATTTAATAAGTATATTATTATATTGTAATCTACTTATTTTTAAAGTATTACTTAGTCGTTAAATTATACTGTGTTATAAGTACCAATCCATAAGTTTACAAGTGTGTAGGCGAAATTAAATTGGGGCGAAGACCTTATTTTGAAAAGATACTGAAATTGAAAAATAAATTATCAAGAAATAAACAAGAGTCGGTTCTTATTTACAATAAGTCCGGAGATATTGGTTCTGACATATTACTGTCGATAGTTTCCGAACTTGAGGGTAGGTTTAGAAATGAAGGGGTAGAAAGGAGTTTATTCCGTAAAGTATTGAAAGTTTCGATAGAGCTTCTTCAAAATATTCAATGCCACAAAAGCTGTGTTTCTTTAAAATGTGATGACAAAAATTATACGAACTCGTTTTTTGATTTTTCGGTTTTTAAAATATCAAAGGGAGTTTATGAGTTGGCGGTTGGTAATTATGTAGATACAAAACAAGGAATTGCACTTAAAGAAACAATAGAGCAGGTAAATTTTATAAATCCGTCTCAAATTAGAGAATTATACCGAACGATACTGAAAAAAGGTCATAAAGAAGGTAGAGAAAGAACTAATTTAGGGTTGATTTCGGTATATAAAATTTCAGGAAATAAATTGAAGTGTGAAATAAAAGATGTCTGTGATGATGTTAAATTTTACACTATAAAGGTTTTAATATAAATATTTTTTAACAATAAATACTTAATATGGATACGATTAATTTAGAAGGAAGTCCGAAGACTCCGACGGTTAATTTTGATGCAGCAACAGGTGTGATTGAAATTAAAGGGCGTTCTATTCCGGAAAATTCGGTTGAGTTTTATAAACCTCTTGTCGATTGGCTTGATGAATATGCAAATAATCCTCATGACGATACTCAGGTTAATATTCAATTAGAGTATTTTAATACCAGTTCTTCAAAGTGTATTTTGGACGTTTTTAAAAAGCTTGAAGTTGTAAAAGCAAACAAAGAAGTTGTTATAAATTGGTATTATGAAGAGGACGATGAAGATATGCTTGAAGCCGGAGAAGATTATCAATCAATTTTGAAATTACCATTTAAAATGATTGAAATAGAAGAGTAATAAGTAATTGAATATTTTTGATTGTGGATTTATAATTTTTGCTTACATTTTATTAAATTAAAGTCAGACAAATAGAAGACTTGGGGTTAATTATGTTATTTACTAAGTAGTGAGCAATAATAAAAGCAGACAGGATAATTTTATCAAGATTTTTTTTGAAGCCGATAAGAATTTCTTATCGGCTTTTGAGGGCTTAAATAAGTATTATGATAAAATTTGTATAACAATGTTTGTAAAATCCTTATTAATAAGGCGAAAGCAAAATTTCTAAATATGCAATCAAAAATAGTTAATCATTTAATCTGTTTTATGCATAATTAGTGTGCGTCCATAAAGTCATTGAATTTAAAAATAATCTTTTTGCGATTTTTTCATTATTTTAATTCGTCTGATACAAAGGCATCTACTTCATTAAAATAATAAAAAACTCATCAAAAATATTAAATTTTAAAAATCAAGCACTTTATAGACGCACACTAATTAACCCAATTTATCGGAACACATGAAAAAGTGTTCATAACTGTTTCAAAAAGTCGAAAATTATACTGAAATTTGTAAATTTCAACTTTTTGAAACTCAAACGAATATGTTTTAGTTATAAATAACTGATTTTACAAATAGTTTTAAGTTGTTAAAATTTCATTTTCTCAACAGTAAATGAAAAATAATAATTTTACCTTGTGCTAAAAAACAACTACTTCAAGTAATTACCATTAATGAAGATAAATAGAGTTTTAAATAGAGCATATCCTTTTAATGATGATTTAAAGCATAATTCCAAAATTAGCTTATTCATAAGTTTAGGAGTTTTTGCTTTTTTATTAATTTTCCAACCGATTGAAATTTGGACTTTCCCAATCAAAAAAATTATATATTTACTAACAGGATTTA
>JAOZMN010000404.1 GCA_029934265.1 Bacteroidales bacterium | reverse complement strand
AAAAAACAGCAAAATCCGGACAGAAAAGCAGAATGATATTGAAAATGAACGGCTTGGAAGATAAGGAAATTATAGATAAAATCTACGAAGCCGGACAAGCCGGAGTGCAAACGGATTTAATTGTAAGAGGAATTTGCTGTTTGCGTCCGAATATGCCTTTCAGTCCGAATATAAAAGTAATTAGAATAGTGGACCGATTTTTGGAACACGCTCGAATATTTGCATTTTTCAATAACGGCGATTACGATATATACATATCTTCGGCAGATTTAATGAGCAGAAACCTAAGAAGAAGAGTAGAATCCGTAGTTCCTATTTTTGATAAAGAAATAAAAAAAGAAATTATTGATTTTCTTGAAATACAACTTAAAGACAACACAAAAGCATGCATTTTAAATGAAAATATCGAAAATATAAATATCGAAAAACAAGTCGGACAAGAAAGTTTCAAAGCACAAATTGACACCTATTTATATCTTCAAAAAAAAATATTAATTTAAAAAACTTTAAAATTTATAAAAATATGGATACTAAAATTTATGTACTCGACACCAATGTGATATTGCATGATTTTAATGCAATTTATCATTTTGAAAACAATGACGTAATAATTCCCATTGTGGTACTCGAAGAGCTTGATAATTTCAAGAAAGGAAATTCGTTAATAAATTTTCATGCAAGAGAATTTATGCGTGAAATAGACGCTCTTACTAATAATTCACCTTTTAAAGAAGGAGTAAAACTTGGTAAAGACAGAGGCAAATTATTTATAGAAACCGGTAAAAAATTCACTCCGGAAATGGAAGAATCTTTTTCGATAAAAAATGCTGACCATAGAATATTGGCAATAGCGGAATATTATCGAACAAAATTTCCACATAAGTATGTAGCCCTTGTTACTCAGGATATTAACTTGAGAATGAAAGCAAAATCTCTTGGTGTGAATGCCGAAGATTATCAAACAGGGAAAGTGAAAAATATTGAAGTCGTAAATAAAAATTTTGTTACTTACGATAATATTAATGAAGAATTAATTTCGGAATTATACAAAGATGAAGAGGGTCTCGATATAGAAAAATTTAATTTTGAAGAAAAACCTTCGGCAAACGAATATTTTGTACTTAAAGGAAATAATTCGAGTGCCTTGACAACGTATAATGCTCAGGCACAAATCATAAGACGAGTTGTCAAACAAAGAGCTTACAGCATAAAACCTCGAAATGCAGAACAGACTTTTGCAATAGATGCTTTACTTAACCCTAAAATTTCGTTAATTTCGCTTACGGGAAAGGCCGGAACAGGTAAAACTCTTGTAGCTCTTGCTTCGGCATTGCAACAACGCAAAAAATACGACCAAATTCTTCTTGCTCGTCCGATAGTTCCGCTTTCAAATAAAGACCTTGGTTTTCTTCCCGGTGATGAGCAAGCCAAAATCAGTCCTTATATGCAGCCGCTTTTTGATAATCTGAATGTAATAAAACATCAATTCAGCAGTAAAAGTAAAAGTTACATGAAAATAGAGGAAATTCAAAAAGAAGAAAAACTTGTAATTACACCGCTTGCATATATCAGAGGCAGAAGTCTTTCAAATGTATTTTTCATTATAGATGAAGCTCAAAATCTTACTCCGCACGAAGTAAAAACAATTATCACCAGAGCCGGCGAGGGTACAAAAATGATTTTCACAGGCGATATAAATCAAATAGACTCTCCGTATTTGGACAAGCAATCAAATGGACTTTCATATTTGACGGACAAAATGAAAAATCAAAATATTTTTGCACACATAAATCTTGTAAAAGGAGAAAGAAGTTATCTTTCCGAACTCGCAAGCGATTTATTATAGGAGCTTTTTTAATTAAGGTTTTGTTTAAAGCGAAACCTTAATTACACTCATAAATTTATGAATAAAACACAAAATAAAAATATTATTTTCGGACTGCTGTTTTTTAGTCTGTTTGTATCTTTGCCTGTTTATTCTCAAAAAAATAAACTTGTAATATATACCGATGGAGCTTGCGGAAGATGTCAATTTGCAAAACAATTTCTTAAAAAAAATCATATATTGAACGATAATTTATCTATAAATCAAGGTGATATTGTTATGGATATGTGGAATAAACTTTACAGTATCGGAGTGGCACAAAATGCAAAAATAGAATTGCCTGTAATAGTCCTGAATGGAGTTGTTGTTTTTCCGGTTGTTGAAAATTCTGTCGTAACAGATACCGACTTATCTGATTTTCTTATAAATTTAGATAAATTTTACAAATTAGGCAGTGAATTTCCTTATTCTTATACGGGGCAGGATTATATGCAAATTTACAACGGCGAAAAAGAACCGGCTCTTGTAATAGAACAGCTTCCGGGTGTTTTTTATATTATCGTGGGAAGTTATAAGCATTTGGAATATGCTCGTAAAGCTGAAAAACTTCTAAAAAATGAATCTTTCAAAAGAGCAAAAATTATTCAATCCGGCAATAAATATCGAATATCAGCCGGTAATTTTACTCATTTTAACGAGCTTGCAAATTTTACCGAAAAATTACCCGAAAAATATAAAAATTTTTGGATTTTATTTAAAGATAAAAATAATACAGAACTTATAGTCGATAATCCCGACGGTACTTTTGCCGTTGTTGCGGGAAGTTTTTCTAAAAAAATAAATGCCGTTGAACTGCAAAATAAATTAAAAAGTTCCGGTTTTTCGGACTGTATAATCAATAAACGAAATAATCTTTACAGAGTAGTTCTGAAAAGTTTCGATAAATATGAAAAAGCCGTAAGTTATAAGAAAAATCATAATGACATCAAAAACTTATGGCTTTTATTGTATTAAAAAGTTCAGTCTAAAAAATAGATTTTCTCGAAATCAGACCCTTAGGGTTTTAAGTAACAAACTGTAAATTAAA
>JAOZMN010000403.1 GCA_029934265.1 Bacteroidales bacterium | reverse complement strand
AGTTAAGGATACTGTAAGTCGAAAGTTTGTATTTTTCTAAATCATTTTGTATTTCGTCCGGTTTATATTGTTGCAGTTCCGATTCTGTTCTGTTATAATTAAACGACAGACCTTTAATATTTTTATCTGTATTTTTAAGAATGTAATTAGCTTGTTTTGTGATATTATTATCGCATGAAATACGGCTGAAACCATTATCGGAACTAACTGTACGAGGAATGAAATCTATCAAGTTTTTATAATCTGTAATTCGATAAATTTCACCGGTATTTTGAATTTCGTTTGAAACTTTAATTATATTTTTTTTGCCTATGGTGTAAAATATTCTGTCCGTACTTGTTCCGAATGAAACAGGATTGTACAAACTCGGTGCCCACAAAGGGTGTTTTACGAAATTACCGGCTTTGGTATTTGCTTCATGCGAAAATATATAAATTTTACCGTTCCCGAACGATGCTTCGGATAATATTTTTTCATTATTTTGTGTCCAAAGAAGAATTTTTTCATTGGTATTTGAAATATCCGTAAATCTTGCTCTTCTGTATATTTTGGGCAAATCGGGTTGTTTTTCTTTTCGGCTGAATGAATTTTTATAAATTTCGGCTTGATAATTAATTTTTTCTACAGAAACCTTATTTGTGTCGATACCGGTAATGATATTTATATTAAGTTTATTAAAAAGTGTATTGTACGATATGTAATCTTTTCGGGTAGAACAAAAAATTATTCCCGTTTTTCCTACGGAAATAAAATTAACAAATTCTTGTATCGTTCCTGACGAAAATTTGCCGATACCATTAAATATAATTACGTCATAATTCTGAAACTCAGTTGCTTTGATGTTGTTTTCGGAATTTTCCGTTATAATAAAGTAGTTGTTTTCCGAAAATAAATTTTTTATATATTTATTTTCTTCCGGTTTACCGATAATCAATATTTTCTTATGTTCTGCAATGTTAAAACTGAAATAAAATGTATTATCGTAAGTTATCGGATAATCCGAAATTTCGAGTTTTCCTTTTATAATTCCGGTTTTGTCGTTTGTAAAAACAAGTTTTTCGACTTTGCTTGTTTGTGCTTCTATATTGAAACTTGCCGGCGATTTGAGTGTGTCGTTTATGAATAATTTGAGAGGAATATCTTGATATGCTTCTTGCGAAGTGTTTGTAATTTTTACGAAAATTTCATCGGGTTGGTTAAGCAAACGGTTGGGATTTTCAAACCAAACGGAATCTATGTAAATATTGTTTTGTGTTTGAGAAATCAAAGGAATAAAAACAATTTTTGTATTTTGAGTGTTTTTTAATTTATCAAAATCGGAAATATTTTTATTGAAATCGGAAATAATATAGATAATTTTGTTTGAATTTTCGGCGTTTTCTTCCGCTAAATCTTCAATTCTCGATATTACATCGCTTATTTTGCGGACATAAGGAGTTGTTTGTGCTTCCGATATAAGTTCTTTTATATTTTCTTGCGAAATAAGATGAGAATTTTTTGAGTCAAAATTATTTTTTGAAAAAATAAATTTCGTATTTTCGCTATATGCTTTTACAATGCTCAATGCTTTTGATTTTGCAATATCAATCAGTTTCCCATATTTACTTTCGGATTGCATACTGAAAGAGTTATCAACAAATATTCCGATAATTTCTTCGCCGTTTGCTTGTCGTTCGGAACTCGGAATATATGGTTGTGCGAATGCTAAAACCAAAGACGTTATTGCAAAAATACGACTTAAAAGTATAAGTATATGTTTTAGTTTGGCTTTTGATTTTGTTTGCTTTTGTACATTTTGCAAAAATCTTACATCGCTGAAAAACACAGTTTTATAAGTTCTGAAATTAAATAAATGTATTATTATCGGTATCAAAATCGCCGATAGTGCGTAAAGAAAAGAAGGGTATATAAAACTCATTTTAATTATTCAATGGAGTAAATGGTGTGATGATATAATGATATAATAGTGTAATTATGTAGTAGTATAATTATTCTTTTATTTATTCAATCAATATAATTCTCTCACTGTTTCGTTGTATTTGTAATATCCGGTCAGTTTTTCAATAAATTCTTCTTCGGATAAATTTTCAATGGTGATATCCGGTTCATAAATATTCATGGCAAGGTCTTCTTTTTTGTATTTGAAACATTTTTCCGATTTTTCGTACCACAAATATACATATCCGTAATGATAATGTCCCGATTTATGTTTTTTGCCGGCTTTTATTATGTCTGCAATCATTCGGGCTTCTGTTTTTGTCATTTTTTCAAGATTTTTTATTTTATCGGATTCTTTAACACTTTATTGCAAACATCACCTATCGTATCTAACCACGGATAGCCGGCACGAAGAACATCATCAAAAATATTATCCGGATTTTTGATTATTTCGGGATATATTTTTTGTAATTCGATAATTCCGTTTTTTATAAATTCAATAATTTCATCTTCATTTTTAAAAGAACTTATTTTTTTTGTTCTCGAAAAATTTGTACCGATACCACCTCTGAAAGAAGTATAATTTCCTTCTTCGATATACCAATTTTCAAGATTTTTTTCAAAAAAATCGAATAATTTTTTCCGATATTCTTGTTCTTCACCGTTTGTTCTTACCAGAACGTTCATTCCGATGTGCGTGAGCGGTTCTTTGGGAGTTCCAAAAAAACCGACATTAAAACCGAAAAGATATGTAAGTTCGTCTTTTACGAAAGCCAAACCGTGAAAATGACGGTAATCCGTAATTCTTTGATGTGTATATTTTCCTAATTTATCGAGAAAATCCGGTTTTATTTCCCTGAAAATTCGTAAGATTGTTTCTTTTTCCATAGCTGTTTTTTTTTATTTATAAAAACATCTTTGAGTCTGGTCTAAAAAGTATATTTCTTCGCAATCAGACCCTTAGGGTTTTAAGT
>JAOZMN010000402.1:2502-2930 GCA_029934265.1 Bacteroidales bacterium | reverse complement strand
TTCTTTTCTGTTATTGTCTGAAAAAATACTATCGGAAATTGTAAACGAAAACAAATCTCCGGTCATAATTTGCTTGTCCTCAATATTTTTATTTAATATTGGTTTAATATTTTTTTCGATATGAAGAAAAAATCTATTAATATTTGTTTCAGCCGATTGTGAAAAAACATATTCGGGCTGATTATTCAAATTTATAAATTTACTTAAATTTTTGTCTTCTAACCAAAGATAAGTATTTTTAAATTCATTTTCCGTTAATTTTATCGTATAAATTCCTGTTGTTCCAATTCTTACTCCGATAGGGATTATTTCATTTTTGGAAAATTCAGGTAAAGTATTTATTGCAAAATTAGTTAAACTCGAATCGGTTTTTGAATAAATTTGTGGATTGCTTATTTCGCTTGGAAATAATTTATATGCGTCATAAT
>JAOZMN010000402.1:0-2492 GCA_029934265.1 Bacteroidales bacterium | reverse complement strand
ACTTGCTTCGATTAAAGTTCGTATTGCCGTTTTGTCTGTATATCCGTCTTTTTCGATAGATAAATATAAAACATTTTCGGTTTTTGTTTTTTCTTTCCAAAAAGTTTGAGAATTATGTACTCTTGCCGTATTGGGTATAGAAAAATTCCCGTTTCCTGTGGCTTTTACATAAAAACCTTGATTTGCAGGTACATATTGAGAGCCGCCATTTACACTTATACCCTGATTATACACAGTACCACCTCCGTAATATTTGTAATTATCGGAATTGTCATCATAATAATAAATTACGTTTTCAATATTTGATTTGTCTATGCCTGCATTATCCCAGTCGAATGCGGAAGGGTATGGGTTTCCTATAAGATTCCAACCTTCAAAATCGTCCCAATCTATTGTAACTCCGTTTGCTCCTACGGAACCGGAACCGCTATCGGTTATTGTTACAGCGATGTTTTTTGTTCCGCTGAAAAGATTTCCTCCCGTCATGGAGTAGCTTTTATTTTCGTCAGACCAATGTGTATATGTTTTTGAGGTGCTTAGTTTTGTTGCACTTTCTGCACTCCAGCCTGTTGTTCCGTAAATTGTGAAACAGTCCCAGTAATCAGATTTTGTTTCATCATACCAAAAAAAGTTTGGATTAGTAAAACCCCATTCATTTACGGTATATGTGGTTTTATCGACATTATCCAAAGGGATAGAAATAAAATGCCAATTCCGAGCGGTTAAATATCTTTCGCAAGTGGCGGCAATTCCTGTGTTGTTGTGTAATAATGAGGCTGTTCCTCCGGCATCGGATTTTAATATCAAACCGGTAGCTCCGATATTATTGGTTAATGTACCGGTAACGGTAAGATTTTTTGCGGGATTTATTTGTAAAGTTCCGGCTGTAATTGTCAGATTATTATTAACTTCGGTTAAATTTCTGTTTAGAATGGCAGAGTTTGAACTTTTATCGACTTCAAAATCATAAATATCTAAAGTTCCGTTACCGGAGATGGTTTGCGTATTTGCTCCGGACAATTTTAAATTTCCGGCTGTTGTTCCGTTAATGATTAATGTTCCGTCTATTGTCATATCTCCTTGAATTTCAAAACCGGTTCCGATAGTTGCATCTTTATTTATATTAAATATACTTCCGGTTCGGATAGTCATATTTCCTTTAATGAGCATTTCTTGTGCATTTGTATTGATATTATAAACTTGTACGGTTCCTGTTCCTGTTCCGCCAATATCTAAATTTCCTTTCACAGTAGCAAAACCTCCGGAGCTGCCGTTAAAAGTCTGACTGACACTGTTCATATCGTAAATTCCGTTATTACTTTCAATAGTCAGGTTAGGATAATAAGTATCGACTGCTGTAAGTACAGGATTGTTACTTCCTCCGTTATCGCTTGTGTATCTTAATATCCAATAGGCATCGGCGGGAATTGTACTCATTCCGCCTTCGTAATTATCTCTGTAATTTGCGGAACTCGAACTGTTTGTTTTGATAAAAGTTGCACCCGAACCGAGTTGCCAAGTTGCAGGAGCATTAAATATAATGCCGTTTGTTGAGCCGGCGTTATCTTCAAAAGTTCCGTTTACTATTAAATCAATTCCGGAAGCATCATTAATCGTAACATCACAATCGTTCATTATAAAAGTTGCACCGGTTTCAACTATAATTTCATTTACAGAAATATCTACATTTATAGAAGCTGTATGTCCGTTTCTTATTGAAATTGTATTTGAATTTTCGTCCGGCGGAACGGTTGCCGTTGCAAGATTGGTTGTGAATCCGGCATCATCGGCAATTTCCCAGTTGCAAGCATTTTCAAAATTTGTATTTCCGGTTGTTCTGTAATATTTGTTATTTCCGGCTGTTGAAGCTCCTTTTGTAATATTAAAAGCGTTACTTGTTTCTGTTGTAACAGTCGGCGTTCCTGAACCGGAAGCTGTAAGTGTGATGTTGTTTTCTACTGAAAGAATTTTTAGATTTGAAAAAGTTGAAATTCCTGCAATCGGATTTACTATGTTATTTTGAATTGTTCCGCAACCGGAATTTAAAATTGTAATTTTATTTGTTGCTCCGGAATAATCGGTGTCTCTGTTTCCGTTTTCGTCTGTTGCTTCTATGGAAACATTGGGGGTTATTGTTGTATTTAAGTTTGTATTAACAGGTTGTACTGCATAACGCAATTCGCTTGCAGATACCGAAATCGTAAAATCACCTGAATTAAAATCGCCTCCGGTGAAAGTATTTATAAATGTAGATTTTGCAAGATTTGCGGTAAAACCGTGCGGATTAGCATCTATCATAAATGAAAGTATATCGTCGTCCGTAATGTTTGAAGTATTCAAATATACGGAAAGTGTTATTATTTTTGTAGTATTATCCAAAATATCAAGATTCCCGGAAACAATGGGAATATCTATGTATGTATCTGTAATTGTGGGAGTTCCTATTGTAATATTTGAACCGTCATTTAATTTTACTCCTTGAATATTGTCTG
>JAOZMN010000072.1 GCA_029934265.1 Bacteroidales bacterium | reverse complement strand
TCAAACCTAAATGCAGATTTTGAAAAACTTTTGGAAACAACTTACAATAAAGAAAATATAACCGAAGAAATATTTTATTACATTTATGCAGTTTTGTATTCGAGAATTTACCGCACAAGTTTCCCTGAACTTTTAAAAATTGATTATCCGAAAATACCGTTTACAAAAAATGCAGAATTATTTCAGAAAATATCAAATTTAGGCAAAGAATTGTCGGATTTACATTTACTAAAATCATCAAAACTCAGCAAACCGCTTGTAAAATTCAATGGTCAAGGTAACGGAAGTGTTGAAAAACCAAAATTCATTGAAAAAGAACAAAAAATATCAATAAACGCAACACAATATTTTGATAATATCAGCAAAGAGCTTTGGGAATTTAAAGTTGGTAAAAACCAAGTAATAAAACAATGGATAAAGAGAAAAGAAAAGATAGAATTTGAAGATGCCGTAGAATTTAGCAAAATAGCAACAGCAATTTACGAAACTTTCAATACACAAAACGAGATAGATAAACTCTATCCCGAAATACTAAACGAATTGATAGAAAACAAAACAAATACATAACATTGTGCTGGTTGTCAGTGGTTTTGTGGCGTTTTTTTCGTGCTTCGCACTTAAAAAAACACCACAAAACCACCGCCACCGGCACATTTCCGTTAAGAGTACTTATTGTATAAAATGAAAATAATAGATAAATATATTATAAAGAAGTTTCTTGGCACTTTTATATTTGCGATATTGTTAATTATCGGACTTGCCGTTGTTTTCGATATTACTGAAAAAATGGACGATTTTATCGAAAAAGAAGCTCCTTTTAATGCTATTGTGTTTGATTATTACATGAATTTTATTCCGTATTATACAAACTTATTCATGTTTCTTTTTATTTTTATTTCGGTAATTTTTTTCACTTCAAAAATGGCACAACAATCCGAAATAATTGCAATTATCAGTAGTGGCGTGAGTTTCAGACGATTAATGCTACCTTATTTTTGGTCAGCTTTGATACTTGGTATTTTTTCGTTTTTTTTAAGTAATTTTATAATTCCGCCGGCAAACAGCGTCCGGCTTGATTTTGAAAACACATATATAAACGGAACTTATTACAACGACGAACACAATATTCATAAGCAAATTGAACCGGGAATTTTTGTATATATGGAAAGCTACAATGCCACAAATGATGTCGGTTATAAGTTTTCGATGGAAAAATTCGATAGTACAAAACTTGTTTCAAAATTAATTTCATCAATTATAGAATGGGATAAGGAAATTAAAAAATGGAAAATTAAAGATTACTATATAAGAGAAATTGACGGAATGCACGAAAAAATTTCTTCCGGAAGGGAAATGGACACCACTTTAAACTTGAAACCGGACGATTTTAAAAGACGTGATACCGAAAAAGCTACAATGAATCTTTTTGAATTGGATAATTTTATAGCAATGCAAAAACAAAGAGGCGAAACAAATATTGCTACTTATCTTATTGAGAAACACCAACGTATGGCATTTCCTTTTTCGGCTTTTATTCTCACTTTGATAGGAGTTTCTCTGGCATCGAAGAAAAAACGAGGCGGTACCGGTTTGAATATCGGACTCGGATTATTGCTGAGTTTTATTTATATCATGTTTATGCAAGTTACTTCTCAATTTTCGATAAAAGGAAATTTACCGCCGATACTTTCAGCATGGATACCGAATTTTGTTTTTGCCGCTATCGGATATTTTTTGTATCGAATTGCTCCTAAGTAAATGATAATGTTTTCGGTATAAAAAGACCCTTAGGGTTTGATTCAACAAAATTTAAACGGTTCAAATACTTGACTTGCAGTCTGTTACTTAAAACCCTAAGGGTCTGATTTTGAAAAAATATACTTTTTAGACTGAACTCGATAATGTTTTCGACTATTTAATGTTGCTTATGCTATCGTGCAAATATTTATAAATACGGCATTGCCCCATCAAAGTTTAACCAAACAGCCCTTTTTCCGTTCTTCTTATTAAAAAATCTTCTTGTTTTATGCAGTATTCATAGTTTTTGGAATAAAAAATTTCTGCTTTTTGCCATGCCGTTTCGGTATTTTTGGTTTCATTGTAAAAATCGTAAGCCTTATCAGTAATTTTTTCGATATTTTTTCCGTATCTGAAAAATAAAGTTCTGAAATTTTCATACTCTATGCCTGTTTGCCTTGCTTCATCGAAACGGTGGTCGATATATTCGTTAAATTTAACTGAATCCGGCTCAAAATCAAATTCTCCTCCGGAAAGTTTAATATTTTCCGTAAAACAATCTTTAAATTTATTACCGGATTCTTTTTCAAGTTTTACTTTAATAATATCTGTTATCTTCTTTGCCATCAATCTGTAACCGGTAAGTTTTCCGCCGGAAATTGAAATTAAACCGTTTTTGGAAATAAAAATTTCATCTTTTCGTGAAAGTTCGGAAGTTTTTTTCTTCCTTCCGGAAATTAAAGGTCGCAAACCAGCCCAAGAAGCCTCAATATCGGAACTTTTAAGTTTTGAAGTGAAAACTCTGTTTACGGACGAAATAAGATAGTCAATTTCTGCTTCCAAAACAGGAACATTATTAATATCACCGGTAAAAATCTCGTCTGTCGTGCCGATATAAATTTTATCTTTTTTCGGAATTGCAAAAATCATTCGTTTATCGCCGGTATCGAAATAAACGGCTTGTTTCAAATTCAATTTTTCTTGCGAAACAACAATATGTATTCCTTTGGATAACACTATTTTATCATTTTTATAATTGCCGTCTTTTCTTGCGACCTTATCAGTCCAAGGACCGGAAGCATTTACAACATATTTCGATTTTACGGAATATTTATTTCCGGTAATTGTATCTTGAAGCTCGATACCCGATATTTTTTTATTTTCATAAATAAAAGAATTAAATTTTGCATAATTAATAACAACAGCTTCGTATTTTTCCGCTTTTTTAAGGACTTCTACGGTAAGTCGAGCATCGCTTGTCGTGTATTCGTAATACATAATTCCGGCTTTAAGAATATTTTTATCAAAAGCCGATAATTTTTCGTATATTTCATTTTTATTAAGATATATTTTTCGTTCTGTTTTTTTTACTTTTGCAAGAAAATCGTATAAAGAAAGAGCAATATAAGCCGTAAATTTGCTAAGTGAGCCTTTTTTTATTATCGGAAGCAACATTTTTTGAGGTCTTACTATATGCGGAGCATTTTTATATACAATTTCTCGCTCTTTGCCGAGTCGGCGAACCATTCCGAGTTTAAATTTTTCGAGATACCGCAAACCGCCGTGTACAAGTTTTGTAGAGCGTGAACTCGTACCGGAAGCAAAATCATTCATTTCTACAAGTGCAACTTTCATTCCTCTGCTTGCGGAATCCAAAGCAATTCCGGCACCGGTAATTCCTCCCCCGATAATTAACAAATCAAAGTTTGTTTTTTCGAGTTTATTGAACTTTTCGGCTCTTAATTCTATTATTTTTCGATTTATTTTACACATATTATATTATTTAACCGGAAAGTTATAATTTTGTTGCAAATATATAAATTCATTACATTAAAATTAAACATAATGAACGATTTACAAATATACAACACATTAACTCGCAAAAAAGAAATTTTCAAACCCTTAAACGCTCCTTTTGTAGGACTTTACGTTTGCGGACCTACGGTTTACGGCGATGCACATCTCGGACACGCACGTCCGGGAGTTACTTTCGATTTGCTTTTCAGATATTTAAAATATTTGGGGTATAAAGTTCGATACGTTCGCAATATTACAGATGTAGGACACCTTGAAAACGATGCAGACAGCGGTGAAGACAAAATTGCAAAAAAAGCACGTCTCGAACAAGTTGAACCAATGGAAATTGTACAGCAATATACTATTGATTATCACAGGAATATGCGACAACTAAATACACTTCCGCCAAGTATCGAACCGACCGCATCGGGACATATTATCGAGCAAATCGAAATGATAAAAAAAATAGTTAATAACGGATATGCTTATGAAATAAACGGCTCGGTATATTTTGATGTCAAGAAATACTCGGAAACTAATAATTACGGTGTACTTTCCGGCAGAGTTATAGAAGACTTGCAAGCCGGCACAAGAGAATTGGACGGACAAAGTGAAAAACAAAGCAGTCTTGATTTTGCTTTATGGAAAAAAGCAACATCGGAGCATATTATGAAATGGGAATCTCCTTGGAGCGTAGGATTTCCCGGTTGGCATCTCGAATGTTCGGTAATGAGTACGAAATACCTTGGTGAAGAATTTGATATTCACGGCGGAGGTTTGGATTTACAATTTCCGCACCATGAATGCGAAATTGCACAATCGAAAGCCGCAACCGGCAAACACGCCGTAAAACGCTGGATGCACAACAACATGATAACCATCGAAGGACAAAAAATGGGAAAATCGCTCGGAAATTTCATCACTTTGGACGAGCTTTTTTCCGGAAATCACGATTTGCTCGAAAAAGCATACAGTCCGCAGACAATAAGATTTTTTATGTTTCAGGCACATTACAGAAAACCGCTTGATTTTTCAAATAAAGCTCTGCAAGCCTCCGAAAAAGGTCTGCAAAGACTTTTCAAAGGAATGGAAACTTTGAAAACTTTGAAAACTTCAGAAAAAAGTACTTTTAATGTTCAAGAAATAAAAGAAAAATGCTTTTCGGCTTTAAACGATGATTTTAATACTCCCGTTTTAATTTCGCATCTTTTCGACGGAATACGTCTTATTAATTCAGTATCCGACGGCAAAGAAAAAATCAGTAAAAACGATTTGGAAGAACTGCAAAAACTTTATAAAGAAATTTCTGCCGATATACTCGGATTAAAAAATGAAATTTCCGAAAATAAAGAATCCGGTAGCGATAAAATGTCGGAAGTCGTAGATTTAATGTTAAATTTGAGAATGGAAGCAAAACAAAATAAAAATTTCGAGCTTTCGGATAAAATCAGAAACGAATTAAATAAAATCGGAATAGCCGTAAAAGATAAAAAAGACGGTTTTGAATGGGAGCTGAAAGAATAAGGTCTCCTGCCTTTTTAATGAGACAAAGCTGTATTTGTAAAAATTTAATCCGGAAAAACTTTTGTATTAGTACTTAAAAGGATAATTGAATGTCTGAATTGCTATATTTTTTCGCAATCAGACCCTTAGGGTTTTAATTAAAAGACTGTAAATTAAACATTAAAATTTATTAAATTTTGTTAAATCAAACCCTAAGGGTCTTTTTATATCGAATACATTACATAAATCTTACGTTTTGATTTGTTCCTTTTCCCCATAATTTTATTAATATAAATCCGAAAATCATACCTCCCAAGTGTGCGTAATGTGCAATATTATCGCCCGGTCGGTCGGCAATACCGCTGAAAAGTTCTATAAGTCCGTATCCTATTACAAAATATTTTGCTTTTATCGGAAAAGGGACAAAAAACATCATAAGTTCGGCATTCGGGAAAAGCATTCCGAAAGCAAGCAATAATCCGAAAACTGCTCCGGAAGCACCAACCACAGGGATATTTAAAGCAAGGTTCAATTTTGCAAGTTGAGGGTCGATAAAGTTTTTTCCTTGTGTTATGGCATTCAAACCGTCTTTCATTACAAGTCCGATTTCTTCTTGTGAAAGTTCTGACATTAAATTTTGAATTTCAAAATGATTAACCAAAGTATGCAGAGCCGCAGCGCCGAGTCCTGTAACCATATAATATATCAAAAATCGTTTTGCTCCCCAGACTCTTTCAATTACTTGCCCGAACATCCACAAGGCATACATATTGAAAAGTAAGTGCATGAAACCGCCGTGCATAAACATATGCGTAAATATTTGATACGGTCGGAATGCTTCCGATTTGAAATAGTATAAACCAATTTCTCTCGATAAATCTATTTGGGTTACTGTTTCGAGTAAAAATCCGAAAGCGAGTACTGCCACATTTGTAATGAGCAGATATTTTACCATTGTCGGTAAGTTTGCAAAAAAATCTTTTATGTTCATTATACTTTAATTTGTAAAATTTTGAAGTTTTGAAATTGTAAACTTTATTGATTTTTGGAAAACTATATGAATATAAAATCTAAGTTTAATATTGTTCATTGTACGGCGTTAGAAATACTTGGAAATTTCATCAAAAGTAATATTTTTTATAATTAATTTGTTGCTTGGCGAATAATTTGGAGTTTTACTTGCAAAAAGTTTGGTAAGAAGTTCTGATATTTCTTTATTTTCAAGTTTTTTTCCGTAGTCGATAGAATATGCTTTTGCGAGTAATTCAGCCATTTTTTCTTTCGAGCGTTTTTTTATGTCTTCAAATTCCGATTTTATATCGTTTATAAGAGTGTTTATGGTTTTACCGATATTTATTTCCGAAAAAATACCCGGAACACCTTTTATTATAAGCTCATTTTTTACGGTAAGTTGAATATCAAATCCGGCTTCTGTAATTTCGTTTTTAAGTTCGTAAAAAATTGCAAAATCATCGGGTTTTAAAGTTATACTTTCCGGATATAAAAGTTTTTGTATAGGAATTTTGCCGATTTTTTTTATTTCCATAAATTCATTGTACAAAATTCTTTGATGTGCCCTTTTTTGGTCAATAATTGTAAGACCGGCTTCTGTTTGGCAAATAATATATTTATTTTGAATTTGAAAAAAATTACCGCCGAAAATACTTTTTTCGGTATCTAAATTTTGTTGACCGGTTTCATCTTGGTCGAAACCTTTGTAAAGTTCTTCCCAATTACCGAAATCAGTTCTTTTTTGTCCTTTATTATAAGAAGGAAAATATGTTTTCCCGGTTTGTTCTTTATTTCCGTATTCTTCTGCAAAAGGGTTGAAACTTTTGTTTATATCGAGTTCCGGCATTTCGTATTGCTTATCTTTATTGGTGTGAGGAATGCTTATTGCACCTTGAAAATCAATGGAGGGAACGATGTTAAATTTCCCGAGTCCTTCCCGCACAGTTGCTCTTATTATCTGAAAAATTGCCGGTGAATTTTCAAAATTAATTTCCGTTTTTTGAGGGTGAATATTAATATCAATAATTTCCGGAGAAACATTTATATATAAAAAATATGCAGGAATTGTACCGTCTCCAATAATTCTTTCGTAAGCTGAAGTTACCGCTTTATGAAAATAAGGGTGTCGCATATAACGGTTATTTACAAAGAAATAGGTGTCGGGTTTTACTTTTTTTGCAATTTCAGGTTTGCCGATAAAACCTGAAATTTCGATAATACTTGTTTTTGAATTTATCGGAATCAAATGTTTACCGGTATTTTTTCCCATAAGTCCGATAATTCGCTGTTGTCTTGTTCCCTTTTCGAGTTTGTAAATTGTATTTTCGTTGTGAATTAAAGTCAAGTCTATATCCGGACGTGTAAATGCAACTTTGCGAAATTCATTAATAATGTGTGTAAGTTCTGTTGCATTTTTTTTTAAGAATTTTCGTCTTGCCGGAATATTATAGAATAAATTTTTTACGGACATTGAACTTCCCGTCGAGCAAGCAACCGGTTCTTGACTAATAACTTCTGACCCTTTTATAATAAGGTGTGTTCCTATTTCTTCTTCGTGCAAACGAGTTTTGAGTTCAACATGAGCAATGGCGGCAATAGATGCAAGGGCTTCGCCTCGAAAGCCCATTGTATTTATCGAAAATAAATCTTCTGCTTTTTGTATTTTTGAAGTTGCATGACGTTCAAATGAAAGTCTGGCATCGGTCGGGGACATTCCGCTTCCGTTGTCGGTAATTTGTATTAAAGTTTTTCCGGCATCTTTTACGGTTACGGAAATGTTATCTGCACCGGCATCAACTGCGTTCTCTATCAGTTCTTTAATTACCGATGCCGGACGTTGTATAACTTCGCCGGCGGCTATCTGATTTGCTACGGAATCGGGTAAAAGTTGTATTATGTCAGACATTTTGTCATTTTTTTTATTAACTGTTCATTATACATTGTTATTTATTCATTGTAATTTGTTTATTGTCAAAGCTTTTTCACAAAGTCGATAATTTGTTCATGCCCGCTTAATTTATTGATAATTATTCGTTCTTTATTCAGGACATAAATCAGTGGTGAATTTACTGCGTAATAATATTCTTTGCAACGTGATGTGTTTTTGAAATCGTGATATATTTCCCAAGGCATCGGGTTTTCGTTTATATATTTTTCCAAACGAGGAAAGTTTTTTTCATTTGAATTAATTGCAAAAATTTCAAAACCTTTACGTTTAATTTTTTTGTAATTTTCTTTCATGTAGTCGCTTGCTTTTTCGCAATGTCCGCAACCGGACGACCAAAAATAAACAAGTATATATTTGCTTTTGTAATCATACAAAGAAACAGAATCGCCTTTCATATCGGCAAGTTTTACGTTTTTTGCTTTTGCGTTAATCATCGAAGAGGCAAAAATATCTCGTTGTTCTTTTACCATTTTAATTATTTTGTCGTCTAAATTTTTTATTTTTCCGTTAAGGAAATAATTATCAGAAAGATTAACAAAAACTTCGTTTATTCCGTTGCGTTGATGCGTTCTGTAAAATGTAAGAAAATAAAATGCAATATATTTGAGCATTTCAGGATTTATGGAAGCATTTTTAAGAAGTATATTGTTTTCGGATATTATTTTATAAGCTCCTTTTTCGATATTTCTTGCAATGTGTGTGAGTAGAATTGTTTCAAAAAACGGAGTTCGTATAAGTCCGGTTTCGTTAAAATCGATTTTCGACCATAACTTGTCCGGCTCGTCGGGTACGTCCATTGCGTTAATGAGTTTTGTGAGCAGAGTGTTAGGATATTTTTCGGAATATTCTTTCCTTATTTTTGAAATTCCATTGCTTATGTATTCATGTTTTTCTTTATAGATGAGGCTGTCTTTATTGTACTTGTTCAATTCTTGCATAAGAGAATTGAATTTGGCGGTTTTTATTTCATAATCGAAAAAAAGTTTATTTTCTTCCGAGCCTTTAATTTTTATTTTTTCGACTGTTCCGGTTGTATCTGCTTTTATTTCAAAAACTTGGTCATCGGCAAGCAATATGTCGAAATACATTTGTTTTGAAGGCATTGTAATCATATATATTCCTCTTGGAAGTTTATTTTTTCCGGAAAATATAATTTCACCGTTTTTATTTGTCTTTTTTTGTTCGACAACGTATTGCTTATCTTGATAATAATAAGCAAGTTGTATCAATTCTGAATTAGCATCTTTTATCTTTACGGAAATATTATATACTTGTCCGAAAAGCTGTCCGAAATTTATTGTTATTAAGAAAAATAAAAAAACATTTCGCATTTTAATGATTTATTCAGGTTAAAGTAAAACTTTTGATAATAATAAAAAATTAAGATACCGAATATTTTTACGGTATTACTTTTTCGCAAATGTATTAAAAAAATATTTTTATAATAAAAAACAATTCAAAACTGTAAAACTTATTTTTATACAAACTTATTTTATTTATATTTGTGCCCTGAATTTTTTATCGAGCGTGCATATATTATATGTAAGTACTAATATAAAAGTTTTTTCGCACCGGTTTTTGTATGTTCTGTTAAAAAGGTCTGAGACCTTAAGTATTTTTACTGAAGTTTCTATGTGTTTATTTATAATAGGTGAGTTCGGTATAAAAAGACTTTTATGGTTTGATTTAATAAAATTTAATAAATCTAAATATTTAATTTACAGTCTTTTAATTAAAACCCTATGGGTCTGATTGCGAAAAAATTTACTTATTAGACTTATCTCATAAGTAAATTTATAGATATTTGTACGAGTGCGTAAGCAACATTGAATAGGTCGAAGACCTTAAATTTAAGAAATTATTATTCCCCGAAATTTCGGGTTAATTTATTTGAAATGGCTACATTAGAGAACATTAGAAAAAGAGGAAAATTATTGGCAATTATTATAGGATTTGCATTATTTGCGTTTATTCTCGGCGACCTTATAAAAAACGGAAGAAGTTTATTCTCCGGACCGCAAAATCAAGTTGCCGAAATTGACGGAGAGTCGGTTGATATAAAAGAATACCAAGGTCGTATAAACAACTTGTCCGAAATTTATAAAATTCAGATGGGAAAGACCTCTCTTGATGAATCTACCGTTAAAGGCATACGTACTCAAATTTGGCAACAAATGGTACAGGAATTTCTTCTGAAAGAAACTTATGAAGACCTCGGAATTGATGTAACTGCGCCGGAACTTGGTGAGTTGGTAAAAGGAACAACAATGCAACCTGCCGCCATACTCAAGCAAATGTTTTCAAACAGAGAAACAGGGCAATACGAGTCGGCACAAGCAATTAACTTTTTTCAAAATATGGATAAAGACCCGAATACAAAACTTTTCGGAAAATATCTTGAAAGTGAAATAGAAAAGAACCGAAAATTCGGAAAATACAAAACATTAATAGCCAAAGGAATAAATGTTACAGACCTTGAAGCTAAAAGTACCTATTCCGAAAGAAATTATTTGGTGGATTTTGAATATGTCGTGAAAAAATACAGCTTAATTCCTGACAGTACTGTAACGGTAAATGATGCCGATATTCAAAAATATTACAAAGAAAATAAAAACGATTTTGAACAAGAATACACAAGAGATATAGCATATATTTCGTTTGATGTTGTACCTTCAGACGACGATAAGAAAGATGCAAAAAAATATGTTTCCAAATTAATAGAAGAATTTAAAAATACGGACAAAGATAATATGTCGGCTTTTTCGAGCAGAAATTCGGATATTTCTTTAGATAACAAACATTTTAAAACAGGAGAAATAAGTTATCCGGAACTTGACAGTTTTGCATTTAGTGCATTATCTGATTCCGGTGCGGTATTCGGTCCTTATCTTGAAGCTGAAACTTATAAAATATCGAAAGTTATTGT
>JAOZMN010000401.1 GCA_029934265.1 Bacteroidales bacterium | reverse complement strand
ACTGTTCACTGTTCACTGTTTACTGATAACTGTTCACTGTTTACTGATAACTGTTCACTGTTTACTGATAACTGTTCACTGTTTACTGATAACTGTTCACTGATAACTGTTCACTGTAATTCACCTTACATCTTGTTTTTTTATAATTTTTGAAAATAGGCGTGGAGCGAAACGTTTTATATAAACTCCAAAACGTTCTTTCCCGCCGAAAAGTACTTCTTCTTTTTTATTTTTGATTGCTTTAAGGGCTTTTTTTGCAAATATTTCCGGCGACATTCCGGCTTCTACTCCTGTATCGTCTGCGTTTTGGGCTTTGCCGGTTTCGGTAAGTGCATTTACTGCAATATTTGTTCGGATATATCCGGAGCAAATTATCGTAACAGTGATATTTTCCTTATAAATTTCGGCACGAAGAGCATCATAAAAACCGTGCAAAGCATGTTTCGATGCTGCATAAGCCGACCGCAAAGGTGTACTGAACTTTCCGGTAAGACTGCTCATCACAACTATATGACCGGATTTATTTTTGAGCATCGAAGGCAATACATTTTTAGTAATAATAACCGAACCGAAATAATTAATATTCATTAATTTTTTATCGACTTCAAAAAACGTATCTTTCACCAAAGAACGCTGACTGATACCGCCGTTATGAAATAAAATATCTATTTTTCCGAAAACTTTTAATGCTTGTTCGGATTTTTTGGGAAGTAAATCGTGTTTTTCCAAATCAAGAGGCAAAATAGAAATTTTACTACCTTTCGGACAATTATTTTTAACTCTTAAAAGCTCGGTTTCTCTGCGAGCGGAAATTATAAGTTTTGCACCCTCTTTTGCAAAAGCATAAACAAGTGCTTCGCCAACTCCGGACGATGCACCGGTAAGCCAAATTATTTTATTTTCAAAATCCATTTTATGAGTTCGGTATAAAAAGACCCTTAGGGTTTGATTTAACAAAATTTAACAAATCTAAATATTTGATTTATAGTTTATTACTTAAAACCCTAAGGGTCTGGTTTCGAGAAAATCTACTTTTTAGACTGAACTCTTTTATTGTATTAAAGAGTTCAGTCTAAAAAGACTCTCATGGTTTGATTTAACAAAATTTAACAAGTCTAAATATCTAATTTACAGTTTTTTAACTAAAACCCTAAGGGTATAATTGAGAAAAAATATACTTTTTAGACTGAACTCATTAAATTAAAAATACTTAAATATCCTTACAAAAGTTTTTACACAGTTACTTATTTATAATAAGCTAATTTACAAATGTTTGCACGAGTGTGTAAGCAATATTAAATAATTTTTTTAATTTCCGATTTTTCTTTAATAGTATTTTTATCAAAATCAAAATCCGAAATTAAATTTATTCCGGGAGTTTTTCCTGTTTCTATCGTACCTGCAAAATTATCAATCATAAGAGCTTTTGAGCCGTTTATTGTTGCCCATTTTAATATTTCCGAAAACGGAATTTCGGGGAAATTTTCGACAACGGTTTTCATTTCACTTAAAATTGAAAGTCGCTCGTTGGACGAATAACTATCAGTTCCCAAACATAAATTTTGTCCTTTTTTGTAAAATAAATTTATGTCCGGCAAATTATTTTCAATATACAAATTTGAGTTCGGACAAAGTACTCGATAAATATTATCGGAAAATTTGTCGGCATCACTAATTTCTTTTTCGGTACAATACGAATTATGAACAAGCAAAATATTATCGTTCGGATTTAGTCTTTTATGAAGATAACTTTCCGAATTATCTTCATCAAATTTAAAATCATTAAAATTGAAACCTATATTTTTCAAAACATCAAAAAGTTCTCCTTTTTTATCGGGAAATATCAAATTTTCGCTTTCCGTTTCCATATTATGTACCGAAATAACTCTTTTTTGCGTTGTTTGAGTTGTTTTTATCAAATCCCACAATTTATCCGGTACCGAATAGGAAGCATGAGGTACAATTTCACCTTTCAAATTCAGTTTTTTTAATTTTTCGATATTTTCAAGTCCTTGTTTAAATGTATCTTCCGAAAGTGCATTGTTTATTGTAAATACTTCTACGAAAGTATGATAAAATATTTTACTTTTTTTCTTTATCGAAAAACTATCGTCAGTATTTGAAATATCTCCGACCGCAACTATACCTTCATCGTACATTTCTTTATCGGCTTGTGCTATTGTTTCCTGTAAATTTTCCGGCGTAAAACGTTTTTTGATAATTTCATCAATAAATTTTGGTAAGCCTTCTTTTTTGCACTGCAAAACTCCTTTCATGTGTGAAAGTTCAACATGGCAGTGTGCATTTACAAATCCCGGAACCAAAATTCCGCTATAAAATTCCAAACCGGCGATTTCTTTTAATTTCCCTCCGGTATCAATAATATTTAGGATTTTTCCGGTATCGTCAAGCTCAATTATGCCTTTGTTCAAAATTTTTCCGGTACAAGTATATATGTAATTTGCAGATATTTTTCTCATATATTTTAATATTTTGGCGTAAAAATATAAAGTTTTAACAGTTTTTTTGCATAGAGTACCAAAAAATTTTTATTTTTGAAAAAAACAAAATAATGAAACCTATTGTTTATTCTATATTTTCAATTTTTTTTTGCCTGTCGGCTTATTCTCAAACTAATCAAGGAGATTGTGTGGGAGCAATTACCGTTTGCCAAGATTTTTACAGCTCTCCTGACCCTTATACGTTTCAAGGCGAAGGAGTTGTCAGTCCGGAAATTGCAGGAAAACTTGGTGAAAATTGTGTAACACAAGAACTTAACGGAGTTTGGTATTTGTTTACCATACAAGAAAGCGGTGCTTTGCGATTTACAATAAATCCGAATAATAATACAGACGATTACGATTGGATAGTTTTCGATTTGACCGACAGGCGTTGCGAAGATATTTTTGATAATACGATGAAATACGGTTTAAGCTCT
>JAOZMN010000400.1 GCA_029934265.1 Bacteroidales bacterium | reverse complement strand
CATCGAAGAACTCTATATTTTTATGAAAAATAACAATTACAGAGTCAGCAGAGCGACACTATATAATACAATAGAATTGTTGCTGGATTGCAATCTTGTAATAAAGCATCAATTCGGAAAAAATATTGCACAATACGAAAAAGCATTTGAATGTCATCAACACGACCATTTAATATGCCAAACTTGTAATAAGGTTATAGAATTTTGCGACCCGAGAATCCAACAAATACACAATACAATAAGTGATTTGATGGAATTTGAAGTTGATTATCATACATTATATTTTTACGGAACTTGCAAAGAATGTAAAGCAAAGAATTTAAAGAAATGAATAAATGACAATTTACAATGAATAATTAATAAATTATAATTTTATGAGAACAGTTTTATTAATATCGTTTTTTACATTATTTTCTTTATTTTTGAATGCTCAAAATACAGAAAAAACGGAGCAAAAATCATTACTTTGGGAAATATCGGGAAACGGACTTCAAACACCGTCATACATATTCGGCACAATACACATGATACCCAAAAAAGACTATTTCTTTACGGAAATTATGCAAAATAAATTTAAGAAATGTAAAGTATTGGCTCTTGAAATCCACTTGGACAGCATGAAAGCAAAAGCAAAAGAACTTGCACCGCAAATGATGTATCCTGACGGAAAAACATTGAAAGATTATGTTAGTGCGGAAGATTATAAGCGTATTGAAAGTTATTCGACAGATACACTTAAAGTAGGAAAAATAATGTTTTCGCTTGCCGTAAAAATGAAGCCGTTTTTCGGTTCGTCAATAATAATGATGAAAATGATTAAGAAACCGGTAGCTTACGAGGAAAAATTATTCGTATCCGCAACAAAAAATAAAATGAAAGTTGTCGGTTTGGAAACCTTTGAATATCAGCTTTCAGTAATAAATAAAGTAAGTATCGAAGACCAAGTACAGATGATGTTTTTAGACGAATTTGAGACAAATCCGATAATTGCTTATAACAAAATGCTGGCAGCGTATAAAACACAAAATTTAACAAAACTTGTAGAAGCTTCGACAGATGATTCCGAAGATTTCGATAAATTTGAAGAAGATTTTTTATTGACAAGAAACAGAAATTGGATACCGGTTATTGAAAAGCTAATATCCGAAAAGCCGACTTTTATAGCAGTAGGAGCAGCACACCTTACCGGAGATAAAGGAGTTTTAAGACTTCTTGAAGCACAAGGCTATACTGTAAAACCGATAAATTAAGTAAGGTCTGCGACTTGTTTTATGTTGCTTGCATACTCGTGTAAATATTTATAAATTAGTAAAAAATTATTATAAAGGTCGAAGACCTTAATAAATTATTACGAATATTTTAAAACTTTAATACGATAAAAAATAAATATATAAAATCATTATTTCAACTAATAACTAATAATTAACTTATGTACGGTAAATTAAAAGAACAACTTGCAGGCGAACTTGAAGCAATCGAAAAAGCAGGTTTGTATAAAAACGAAAGGATAATTACATCGGCACAAGGTGCTGAAATAAGCCTCAATACAGGCGAAAAAGTAATTAATTTTTGTTCTAATAATTACTTGGGGCTTTCTTCGCACCCAAAAGTAATTGAAGTTGCAAAAAAAACACTCGACACACACGGTTACGGAATGTCATCTGTGCGTTTTATTTGCGGGACACAAGATATTCATAAAAATTTGGAGCAAAAAATTGCCGATTTTTTCGGAATGGAAGATACAATATTGTATGCTGCCGCTTTTGATGCAAACGGAGGTGTTTTTGAACCTCTTTTTACAAACGAAGATGCCATAATTTCCGATGAATTGAATCATGCTTCCATAATTGACGGAGTACGACTTTGTAAAGCCGCACGTTATCGCTACAAACACGCAAATATGGAAGACCTTGAAAATCAATTGAAAACATCGCAAGCACAAAGGTATAGAATTGTAGTAACCGACGGAGTATTTTCAATGGACGGAGACATCGCAAAATTAAACGAAATTTGCGAGCTTGCCGAAAAATACAACGCTCTTGTAATGGTCGATGACAGTCATGCTTCCGGATTTATCGGAAAAACCGGAAGAGGAACACACGAGTATAATAACGTAATGGGCAAAGTCGATATAATTACAAGTACACTCGGCAAAGCACTCGGAGGAGCAATGGGCGGTTTCACGACAGGGAAAAAAGAGATAATAGATATGCTAAGACAACGTTCACGTCCGTATTTATTTTCAAATTCACTTGCACCGGTAATTACAGGTGCCGCCAATGCCGTTTTCGATTTATTAAGTTCCGGAACTGAGCTTCGAGATAAAGTAATTTCAAATGCTCAATATTTTAACGAAAAAATGCAAAAAGCCGGTTTTGTACTCAAGCCTTCCGACTCGGCAATAATTGCATTAATGTTATTCAATGCAAAACTTTCACAAGATTTTGCCACGAAATTGTTGGCAGAGGGAATTTATGTTATCGGATTTTACTATCCCGTTGTAGGTAAAGGGCAAGCACGTATAAGAATACAAATTTCCGCAGCACATACAAAAGCACATCTTGATAAAGCTGTTGCAGCCTTCACGAAAATCGGAGAGGAATTTAAAATTCTCGGAAAGACAAAAGAAGAAATCATCAAAATGTACGGAGAATAATAAAATTACAATGAACAAATTATAATGAACAATAGTTCATTATAATTTGTTCATTATAAAAATTAGATATGTTAAATATAGCATTATTCGGCTCTCCCGGAGCAGGGAAAGGAACACAATCAAAATACTTGGTCAAAAAATATAATCTTTTCTATATTTCTACCGGAAATATATTACGAAAAGAAATCAAAGACCAAACTAAGCTTGGGATAGAAGCCAAAAGTATAATGGAAATGGGAGGACTCGTTTCCGATGAAATTATTGTTCACATTATTGAAAAAACA
>JAOZMN010000071.1:3421-11007 GCA_029934265.1 Bacteroidales bacterium | reverse complement strand
GGTATAGCCGGATATTTATATTTCGGAACCGGATTGTTCGATAAATATAAAGGAGGAGTATCCGAAAAATTTACAATAGAAAATATTCAAACAAAATATTGCTCCGGCTCAATATCGGAAAAACGAGCAATAAAATGTGAATGTATTGTTGAGCCTTTAATGAATGATTTAAAATTGAGGTTTTCAAATAAAGAACTTAAAGATTTGCAGAAAAATAAAGCTGAATTTATGAAAGAAATTTTCAAATCTTTTATGAACAAAAAAGAAGAAATAAATAAATTGTTGTCCGATAAAGATGCAAATCGTTTTTTGGACGAATTTAAAAAAGAAATCAGAAACGGAGATTTTCTGAAGGAAATTTCGATTAATTAAGAGGCTTTTTAATGAGAATTGCCCTTTTTATTCTGAATAATACAAGAGTTCGGTATAAAAAGACCCTTAGGGTTTAATTTAACAAAATTTAACAAATCTAAATATTTAATTTGTAGCTTGTTACTTAAAACCCTAAGGGTCTGATTTCGAGAAAATCTACTTTTTATCCTGAATAATACAAAGTTAAAAACATGAAGAAATTTTTAATATTATTATTAATATTTCCTGTATATGCAGGATTGTTTTCACAAGAAATTCCGGCAATTTATTCCGGAATTAAAAAAGATAATACAGGAAAGTTTTATATAGAAAAAAACGGAGAAAAATATTACGAAAAAATATCCGAAACAAAGATAAAATTGACTAATATGCTCGGCAATCCGAGTGTAACCGGAAACGGTATTTCATTTTATTTCGGCGATGATTATTTTAACGGAACTTTATATTACGGACTGATAAATTATAACGATTCAAAACACCCTGCCCCGGTATTTTTCAAAAGAAATTCAAAAATCGAAAAAGGGAAAGCCGAAGTTGATATAATTAAAAATCTTTCAGGCATTTACGACATGACAGACTGGGAAAAATCCGGCAAAGGAACTTTGGGATACAGAGTGGTTGCCGAAAACGGAAAAATCATGTATGACGGAATAATTTCATTTTTTTATAAAAATTTAAAATTTAAAATTGCTCCCACAATAATCGAAGGTCCTTTTATTTCCAAACTTAAAGATACCGAATTGTCAATTAGTTTCAAAACAAACGTGGATATAAAAACATCAGTAAAAATAAAAAATAAAACTTTTTATGATATTCAAAAAATAAAAAAGCACGAAATAAAAATTTCCGGATTGGAACCGGATACAAAATACGAGTATGAAGTAAATTATGCCGATTTTAAACAAAACTACACTTTCAAAACTGCTCCCGAAACCGGAAAAAGAACAGAGTTTGTTTTCGGATACGCAAGCGACTCACGAGCAGGTGCGGGTGGGGGAGAGCGAGATATTTACGGAACAAACGCATACATAATGAAAAAAATATCGGCACTCGGCGGACAGCAAAATGTCGCATTCTTGCAATTTACCGGCGATTTGATTAATGGATATTCATCAAATAAAGATAATATTAATCTTCAATACGCAAATTGGAAACATTCAATGCAGGCATTTGTAGCTCATTATCCAATAATCCCGACGATAGGAAATCACGAAGTAGTCGGTAAAATTTTTGTAGATAAAAACGGGAAACAAAAGGCATTTATTCCGAATTTTCCGTTTGAAACGGAATCGGGAGAGGCAATATTTGCAGATAATTTTTGTAATCCGGAAAATGGTCTTCAAAGTGAAGATAATGCAATTTACGACCCCGATAAAAATAGAATGAATTTTCCATCGTATAAAGAAAATGTCTTTTATTATACTTACGACAATATTGCAATGATTGTTCTTAATTCAAATTATTGGTACACTCCTTCTTTGAAAAAAAATACTGCAACAAGCGGAAATTTGCACGCCTATATAATGGATAATCAGCTTAAATGGTTGGAAAAAATTATCGCAAAATTTGAAAAAGACGATAATATCGACCACGTATTTATAAGTCAGCATACACCGGCTTTCCCGAACGGAGGACACGTAAAAGACGATATGTGGTACAACGGAAACAATAAATACAGAGCAATAGTTGCCGGAAAACCTGTAGAAAAAGGCATCATCGAAAGAAGAGATGAGTATCTTGATATTTTGATAAATAAAAGTTCAAAAGTCGCGGCAATGCTTACCGGCGACGAACATAATTATAATAAAGTACGAATTTCACCGGAAGTAAATATTTATCCGGAAAATTATACTTTTGATAAACTTAAAAGAAAACGTACAATTTGGCAAATAAACAACGGAGCTGCCGGTGCACCTTATTATGCACAAGATAAAAGCACTCCTTGGACAAATGCCGTAAGCGGATTTTCTACACAAAACGCTCTGGTTCTGATATATGTAAACGGAAAAAAAGTTTCATGCAAAGTGATGAATCCCGATACACTGGAACTTATAGACGAATTTGTTATCGCAGAAAAATAATAATAAAAACTATATATGCAAAATACAAAAATTATCATTAAAGATAAAGGCAATGAAAAGACAAGAAAACATTTAGAAGAAGTACTCGGAATAGATGAAGTTCTCGCTACGATACTTGTACAGAGAGGAATAGAAACTTTCGACGAAGCAAAAGCATTTTTTCGTCCTTCGCTTGAAGGCTTGTACGACCCTTTCCTGATGAAAAACATGGATAAAGCCGTAGAAAGATTAATGACAGCGATTTCAAGCAACGAAAAAATCCTTGTTTACGGCGATTATGACGTGGACGGAACAACTTCTGTAGCTTTGGTCTATTCTTTTTTATCCGATTTTTATCATGATTTGGATTATTATATTCCGGACAGATATTCAGAGGGGTACGGAATATCGTATGAAGGAATAGATTATGCAAACGAAAACGGAATAAGTCTTGTCATAGCCTTAGATTGCGGAATAAAAGCGATAGATAAAATTGAATATGCAAATCAGCGAAATATCGACTTTATTATATGCGACCATCATACACCCGGTGAGGAAGTTCCAAACGCAGTTGCAGTGCTTGACCCGAAACAAGAGGATTGTAAATATCCCTACAAAGAGCTGTCCGGTTGCGGAGTAGGTTTTAAATTTATGCAGGCTTATGCAAATCGTAATGAAATTGTTTTTGAGCAACTTGCAAATTATATTGACTTGGTAGCAGTAAGTATTGCCGCTGATATAGTCCCGATGACCGGCGAAAATCGTATTTTGGCATTTCACGGACTAAAGAAGTTAAATACAAAGCCGGTTCTCGGACTGAAAGCTATTAAAAAAATTGCCGGAATAGAAAATAAAACTCTTACTATTTCGGATTGTATTTTCAAAATAGGACCTCGAATAAATGCCGCAGGCAGAATAAAATCGGGAAAAGATGCCGTAAGATTATTAATTTCCGGTGATACCAAAATGGCTGATGAAATCGGTAAAGAAATAGATAAACTCAATAATGACAGAAAAAATATAGACCGAAATATTACACACGAAGCTCTCCGACAAATAGGAAACGATATTGAATTAAGAAGTCGGAAATCTACCGTACTTTTTAATCCGGAATGGCACAAAGGAGTTGTCGGAATTGTAGCTTCTCGGCTTACGGAAACTTACTATCGTCCGACTATTGTGCTTACAGAATCCAAAGGTTTTGCAACAGGTTCGGCACGTTCTGTTGTCGGATTTAATATTTATGATGCCATTGAATCTTGTAAAGATTTGCTTGAAAATTTCGGAGGTCATAAATATGCCGCCGGACTGACTTTGAAAGTTGAAAATGTAGAGCAATTCAGCAAATGTTTTGAGCAATATGTCTGCGACCATATAAAACCGGAACAATTAATTCCGGTTATTGATGTAGATATTGAAATGGGTTTTTCTAAAATAACACCAAAATTTTATCGAATTTTAGAACAATTTGCACCTTTCGGACCCGGTAATATGTCGCCGATATTTCGTACTGAAAATTTGAAAGATGCCGGTAAAACAATGCCGGTAGGACAAACAAAAGAACATTTGAGACTGAATATGAAAGATGAAAATAATTTCACTCTCGACGGCATAGCTTTTTCAATGGTACACCATTATAATGATATGTCAAAAAAAATTCCTTTTTCGATATGTTATTCGATAGATAAAAATGAATTTCGAGGAAAAATAAGCCTGCAAGCAATGGTAAAAGATATTAAAACAGACGGAGGTCTGTAATTAAAACTTTCTGATTAATAGAATGTTACGTGGATACAATGCGTAGGCAATATAAAACAGGTCGAAGACCTTAAAACCCTTCAATATATTTAATTACGATAAAAATATTTGTATTTCTGCCTTTATCGTCTGTACAAGAAATTTTTATTTTTCCGGAAGGTGGAATTACAAATAATTTTTTATTACTTCTTCGTGAAGCAATAAATTTATTGTTAATATACCAATAAACAGTATCGACATCAGGCGAAACATCGGCGGAAAGCATTATTTTGGTACTGTCGATTTTGTCGATAAAATATTCGACATTTTTAATAGGAGAAGTAATTTGAGGTGAATTTTCACGAAAAATTCTTTCGCAATTAGGAAAATGCGGAGGAATTTTTTTATATTTGACTCCTGTAAGTTCATAAAAACTTCTTATTTCAGGTTTCAGATTTCTGTAAACCGCTTTTTTATATCCGTTTTCCGGTAAACAGGTTTTGCAATATGAAACAGAACTGTCAGCGGAAATGTAAATTTCTTTTAAATGCGTGCAAATTTTATTTGGACTTACACCCGGAATAAAAGCATCTATTGAAATATCAGAGCATAAATCCGAAGGAATATTTCCGCTTGCGGTACAAACATTTCTGAAATCTATATTTTCAGCTAATTTATTAAAATCATTTTTTGAATTGTAGTCTATCGTATTGAAAATTTGAAAAAGCAGAGGAGCTGCGGTTCTTGCTCCGCTTAGTTCCGGCACGCCTTCCGATGAAAAATTACCGACCCAAACCGCAACGGTATATTTTTTGTTGAAACCTATACTCCAAGCATCTTTTTTGCCGTAAGAAGTTCCTGTTTTCCATGCAACTTTGGGCAAATGTCGGCTGTTTTGCCATTCCGAAGGCAAATCGGGGCGACTGACAGTTGTGAGTATTTGAGTAAGCATATAATTTGCCGATTTTGATAATAATTGAAAACCGATTTTATTTGTATCTGACTGCAAATAAGATAATTCTTTGTAAAAACCTTCATTTGCATAAGCCGTAAAAACTGTTGCTTGTTCTTCCAAACTTACTCCGCAACCGCCAAGAATTACTGAATGTCCAAGCGATGAGTGTTGTTTTTTTATGGTTTTGAAATTAAGTTTTTCGAGCAAATTGATAAAATTATTCAATTTATATCTGTCCAAAATCTTAACCGCCGGAATGTTTAATGAATGCGAAAGAGCATACTCAACTGTTACGTTACCGTGAAATTTTTCATCAAAATTTTCAGGCTCGTAAGCTCCGTAACTTACAGGAACATCGGAAATTACGAATTTCGGAGTAATTAGTCCGGTTTCAAATGCTTTCCCGTAAAGAAGAGGTTTTAAAGTACTTCCCGGAGAGCGAATTGCCCGTATTCCATCTACTTGTCCTGCATCTTCCTTATTGTTGAAATCTGCCGAACCGATATAAGAAATTACATTTCCGGTTTTGTTTTCGATAATTAAAACACAAGCATTTTTAATGTTTCGGATATAAATTCCGGCAATATAATTTTTGACAATTTTTTGTATCTTAATTTGCTTGTTCAAATCTAAATTTGTACGAATAATTGCCTTATTCGGATTTTCTTTTTTAATTCTGTACGAAAATTGCGGTGCAAATTTCGGTGAATTACGTCGATATGCAGAAATCGGCTCTAATAAAGCGTCTTCTATTTCAATTTTATTGAAAATTCCTGCTTTTAAAATTTTTTTAAGCCACTTATTTCGCATTTTTACAAGTTCAAAATTATTGGGCGAAATTTTCAATGAATTAGGACGATTCGGAATAACTGCAAGGGTTGTAATTTCCGCCAAACTCATTTTTTTCGGAAGTTTATCGAAATACAGTAAACAAGCGGCTTTTATGCCTTCGATATTTCCGCCGTAGGGGGCAAGTGTAAGATACATTCGCAAAATTTCTTTTTTGGAATATGAAAATTCCAAACGAAGGGCAGTAATGATTTCTTTAAATTTATTCAAATAAGTACGCTCCTTAGGGTTCTGTAAACGAGCAAGTTGCATGGTAATAGTCGATGCTCCGGAAGTCCGTTTTTGCTTGCTCAAATTATTTACGAAGGCTCGAAATATTGCAATAATATTAACTCCGGGGTGATAATAAAAATATTTATCTTCCTTAAATAAAAGTGCTTTTTCTAATTTCGGACTAATTTCATCTTCTTCGAGCATAATTCGCCATTTTTCGTCGGAAGAAAGAAAGGCATATACTATTTCAGACTTTTTATCGGTTACGATTGTCGAATATTTTATTTCCCGGTTGTACGGAAATATCAAATTCAGTATGTAAAACAGAATAAATATCTTTAAATAAAATCCGAAAGAAATTATTAAGTGCAGACCACCGTCCGATTTAATATTTTTATTTAATATCTTTTGCATTTTATATTTTTCCGAAAATTAAAAGTTTTTTTGATAATATTATTGTTTAACTTTGTATTTTTCGGAAAAATTTTAAAATAACTATATGAGAAAAAGTAATACAGAACCGCTTGCGGAAGTTTTGAAGCAGTACATAAGGGCTATCGGCGGGGAAAAAAAAATAAAAGAAATTCGTCTTGTAAAAGAGTGGGCGAATATTATAGGTCCGAATATTTCAAAAAATACCGAAAAAATATTTATTAATAATAATAAAGTTTATATACGTTTTAATTCGCCGATAATTAAACAGGAAATTATGTTGCTTAAAACCGAAATTATTAAACGATTTAATACCGTTGCAGGTGAAAAATTTATTTATGATATTGTTTTTTTGTAGAAATGTATGAAACTACAAATAATTTTTAATTTTACTTGCAATTTTCTCAAATTCACTTTGCGAAAATTCGAGTTTTTTACGCTGAAAATTCATTTCCACTTCTTCATTGAAAGGAATAAGATGTATATGGGCATGAGGGACTTCCGTACCGATTACGATTACACCGACTCGCTTGCAGTTAATTGCTTTATCCAATGCTTTTGCTATTTTTTTTGCAAAAATATTTAAGTCGGCTGTCGTTTTATCGTCCAAATCGAAAATATAATCGACTTCTTTTTTGGGTACTACAAGAGTGTGTCCCTTTACGAGAGGATTAATATCCAAAAAAGAATAAAAATTTTCGTCTTCCGCTATTTTATACGACGGAATTTCTCCGTTTATTATTTTTGTGAAAATTGTAGCCATATCGTTTTTTTTGATTTTCAATTATACCGTCTATCACAATTAATTAAGGAACAATATTTTCATTGTTCTTCGTAAATTGTACACTGTAAATTGCTATAATGATATATTTAAAATTTCAAATACCATCTCTCCGGCAGGAACTTGAACTGTTGCTTTGTCTCCGACTTTTTTTCCGAGCAAACCTTTTGCTATCGGGGTTTCGATA
>JAOZMN010000071.1:0-3411 GCA_029934265.1 Bacteroidales bacterium | reverse complement strand
TTTTAGCTTTCAAATCAGCTTCGATTTCCGGAACAAGGGTATATTCTAAGATAGTATTGTTTGTCAAGTTTTTAATTTTCACTTTGTTCATTATTTGAACATTTGTAGTGTCAATCAGTTTTTCATCGACAATTCTTGCAACTCGCAATGTCGATTGCAGTTGTGCGATTTTTGCTTCCAACAAACCTTGTGCTTCTTTGGCTGCATCGTATTCCGCATTCTCGGATAAATCCCCTTTGTCACGTGCATCGGCAATTTCTTGTGATATTTTCGGACGTTCTACGCCGGTTAAATGGGCTATTTCTTTTTTAAGATTTTCGTAACCTTCTTTTGTCAAATATGTTTTAGACATTTTTGTAATAATATTTATTAGTTATAATCAATAAAAAAGAATCTCAAAACAAAATTGAGACTCTTTTTGCGGTGCAAATGTATATATTTTTATTTTCTATATAAAAATTTAACCGATTTAATTCATAAATTTTCGTTCGTGAGTGAAAATGAGATAATAAATTAACGCTTAAATTTTTTTCTTTCGAGTATAGAAGAGTAAATTACTGCATTTTTAATTTCTTCTTTGTCGAACTTGTTTTTCTTCTTTATTGTTTTTTTTTCTTTAAAATATTCAACAGCTTCGTTTTCTTCGTGTTTTATTTCGGGTTTGTGTTCGCTGACAATTTCCGGTATTTCTTCCCGAATTTCTTTTTTATTAATATTGTCCAGCATGGCATCTATATCGGAAAGTCGGTGCGTATCATCTTCGCTGTTTGTATATGAAATTTGTCTTACTTTTTTTTTGAATAGCACTAACGATATTCCGGCAATTACCGAAATTATTAAAATAATAAGATATATTATGGTTTCTAAATTCATAATAAAATAATAATAAAATTAGATTTTAAATTCATAAAAAATATCTTTGTAAAAAAAATATAAATAAAAATCAAAATGAGTAAAGTTTATTTTACAAAATTAATAATTTTAATTTTACCTGCAATTTTTTTTTCTTGTAATAAGAATGTAAGTAAAATTCCTGATGTTTATGTAAATTTCAGTATAGATATTAATAAAACCGAATATATTGATTTGCGAACAATCGGAAGTCATATTTATGTTAAAGGCGGAGTTGAAGGCATAATTATTTTTCGTAAATCTTACGATGAATTTACAGCTTACGAACGTGCTTGTCCCTACGACCCGAATTGCGGACGTGTTACTGTCAGTGAGGGTGGATATGAAGCAATAGATACAATTTGTTGTAATTCGGAATATTCACTTTTGATAAGCGGTGCGGTTACAAAAGGTCCGTCGGAATATCCTTTGAAATTTTATACAACTTCTTTCAATTCGACAAGCGGGATTTTAAGAGTTTCAAATTAGTAAGTTGCTCAAAATCACTCGTTTGTAATTTTAAGCACGTTTATGGAATCTTTCAAAATTTGATTACTGTTTTCAAGTTCTTTGATTCTGGATTCCATTAAATTTATGTCGCTTAAAGTTTTGGCGAGTTCTGTTTTCAGTGCTTCTTTTTCTTGTTTGAGCATTGTTTCTTTGTCTCGTTTCTTTTTCAGGACGTTTGCCAAATCTTTTGTTGCATCGTTAATATCTTGCTCGATTGTTTCTTTTTGTTCAGTCCAATATTTAAGCCTTTCTCTGTTAAATTGTCTTGTTTTTTCCAAGTCTCTGAAATCGAGATTTAACTTAGCAACTTGTTCTTCTGTTAATTTGGCTTTTTTTGTATTTTTGTTTTTTTTGTAGCGTTCTAATTGCTCATTGAGTTTTTCTTTTTCAAGAATCAGGTTTTTCAGAACAACAGAATCGCCGGCAAGTTTTTGGGAAAAATCTTTAATGTTTGCTTTTGCTTCTTTTAATTTTTTATCCAAATTTTTGATGCCGACATTGTTTGTCGCTTCATTAAGCTCGTCTATTTTATTATTTGTTTTCTGAAAACTAAGTCCGAAAACCTCTTGATTTTCATCTACCATTTGGGCAATTATTCCTATTTTTTCGATAGATTCAGGTTTTGAAAAATCGGCTTCGCTCGTATAATTCAGAACGGTGGAAATTACTTTTTCCTGTAGTTTCTTGTTTTCTATACTTTCGTTTACCCACTGTATAGCAAGCGGTCCCAAAAGAGCGGTTACGAAAACCGTAATTACAGATGGTTTTAAAAATTTATCCGAAATAAAAGCCAATGCTTTCCCGAAAGTAGATTTAGGAGCAAGTTTTGCTAATTGTATTCCCGGATTAGTTTCGTTCTTTTTGTTGTTATTTTCCATTATTTGATATTAAATTCGTAAGATTTTATTTTTGTCGGTTCTTCTCCTTTTTTCTTGTATTCCAAAGTAACATAAGTTTTACCTTTTTTGAGTGCTTTAAAAGTAAAAGTTTCAGTTCCGCCGGAACCTATCATACTGCCTGAATCATTGCTTGCTTTATATTCTTTGGACATTTCCAAAACAGTTCTGTCGATACTTGTTGTGAGAACCCATACGAAACCTGTTGTCGGATTTGCATTAAGTTTTATAATTTGACTTTCATCGACGGACATTGTAAAAGTTCCTTCTATTTTTTTTGGTTTTTCTGTACTTGTCGATATTTTTTTTGAACTTCCGCAAGATGCTGAAATTATTACCAATCCGGCAATAAACAATGTGATTATAAAATTTTTTTTCATTAAAAATTAAGTTTAGGAGTTTATATTTCAGATAAAATAACAAAAATATTTTTATCTTTACAAAACTTTTTTTTAATATAAGTATTCAACACTTAGGTTTTTATACATTTGTTTATCTGTAATTTCTTTATTATAAGCAATATTAAGTCATTATAAAACCGTAATTTTAAAATATGAAACCCACATTGTGGGTGTTACAAATTAGAAACAGATGAAAATAGCTGTCGATGGACATTCCTCTTGTGGAAAAAGTACACTTGCAAAAGCAGTGGCTCAAAAATTCGGATTTATTTATATAGATAGCGGAGCTATGTATAGAGCCGTTTCTTTATATGCTTTGGAAAATAAATTGCTCGGAAATATCGGCGAATTGGAAAATGCTCTTTCTTCCGGAAAAATAAAAATTGATTTCAAATCGGATAAAATTTCCGGCAAGGATTTGACTTTTTTGAACGAAAAATTAGTTGAAAAAGAAATACGGAGTTTGGTAGTTGCTCAAATTGTAAGTGAAATTGCGGCAATTCCTTTTGTACGTAAAGAAATGGTTGGTTTACAACGGAAATTATCCGAAAATAAAAGCGTGGTAATGGACGGCAGAGACATAGGAACGGTAGTTTTTCCTGATGCCGAGCTGAAAGTTTTCCTGACGGCAGATGCCGAAATTCGAGCAAAAAGAAGATACGAAGAGCTTAAAAATAAAGGTGAAAATTCCGATTATAAAGCCGTTCTTGAAA
>JAOZMN010000399.1 GCA_029934265.1 Bacteroidales bacterium | reverse complement strand
ATAATTACTAAAATTAAGACTATGACAACAACTGAAATTTTAAATGAAGTATACAAAATACTTGAAGATACATTTGATATAACAAGCATTAATGTATCTCATTCATGGAGAAAGGAAAAAATAATGGAAACATTTAGTATCACTGTTTACTATACGAATAACAAAGGTGTCGAGCATGATAATTTTACTATTGATGTTCGTAGTGAAAATTATGATTTCAATGTAACAGCACTTCTTGACAAAGTAAAATTCAAGTATGATAATTACAAACCTGAAATAAAGGTTGAGTTAGGTATGAATGCTAAAAAATAAAAAAAACATGATACCACTAAGACATAAACGAAATATATACAGGTCGTGCAACGGAACATCGGTATATAAAGTTCTTCCGAACCATGATTACATAGAAATCTATACAAATAACGTGATGAAAGACTTTCAAATATTAAAAAGAAACTATGGTACTGAACCGAGAGACTTTAATAATCGAAAATTATACAAGATAATTCGGAAATCTGAATTTGTAAAGAAATACCGACTGACATTAAAGGAATTAAGGAAATAAAAAAAGCCCGCACAACCAACGAACGGACTTTTAAAGAATGCAAATAATGAATGATGCGACAAAGTTAATAAAAATAATTAAATCGTTATCATGTATCGTAAAGTTAAGAAAAAACAATTTGCAAAACGGTATAAAGTAAGCCGGCAAACCATTTATAATTGGTTAAATAGGGCTTTCCCCGAACACGAAAAACAACAGTATTTTCCTGACAAGTATGTCAAGTATTATTCCGGCAATCAAGTTTCTGAAATTTACAAACGCATTGGTGAACCTTGAATTTATAAAAATGACTGCAAAAGTTATTCCAAACAAACTCGATGAAGTACTTTTTGCCGTCAAAAATATTTAATCGGTCAGCAGTTCTGACTGTCATCACACTTTAAAATTAAAAAAATGAGTACAAAATCCAAAAGAGTATCACTAACACTCGACAAAAACAAATTAAATGAAAGCGATATTGAATTTCTTAAAATGAAATTTGGAACAATAAATATATCTACAATGATATATAAGTTAGTTTCAGATTCTGCAAACGAACAACCATTGCGAGAGAAAGAAATCGACAAAGAATTATATCATTTAAGACTAAAAGTAGAAGAATACAACGAATTAAAAAACAAGTTAATACAAGAAAGAACAATAAAAGAAAATATCAACGCACTAATTTTGTCGTAAACATGAAACTTATACTAATCACCCCTGAAGGTATAAAAGAAATTAAAGACATTAAAGAGTTCTTTATCGAAGCACTCTTTGAATTTAAAAAACTTGAAGAACCTAAAAACGTAAAAATGTATTCTATAAACAAAGTAGCTCAAAAGCTACATTTAGGACATGATACAGTCAAAAACTTAATAGCAGAAGGATATTTAGGAACAACCGCAGACGGTAAATATATCCCACAGTACGAACTTGATAGATATACCAAAGTTAAAAACAGTAAATAAACCTACAAATGATAGATATATTTGAACAAAAAATTGATGAGCTTGACCGAAAAGGAGCAGTCAGTTCCGAACTTCTTAAAGTATTTAAGGACAGTTTTTTATGGATAGACCAAAACTTAAAAGAAAAAAGTCCTTACATGAAATTCATTGATGTATTCAACGAAGTAACGAAACAGAGTAGAGGTGGAGACCTCAATAGTCGAGAACTTTTCAGAAAAAGCGGAGCAAAATACAGCTTATCACAACGCCGACAAATCATAACAAACTTATTGAAAAATGATTACTATCTGAACAAAGGGCGACATATTATAACTCTCTCTTTTGTTCTTGATGATGATATTTGTAATGCTAACTTAAATTATTCACCACCTAAAAATAATGAAGCAAATGACACAAGAGACTATTCAAAAGACGCAGAAATCTAAAATTATAATTCCGAAATTTAGTTTTCAAAATAAAAAACAAGAATTTACAGAAATTGATTACTATTCATCGGCACGTTGGGTTTATGATTATGGAAAATATATCATAAATAACAAAAGAGGTGAATTTATAATTGATGATGAATTAAAAAGAATTTACAAACTTCTTACTTTATATTTCACCAACAATAAAGAGTTTGAAAATTATAGCCTGAAACTCAATAAAGGTGGGAAGCTCAAATATTCTTTACGAAAAGGCATATTGTTAATTGGTGATACAGGCAGAAGTAAATCATTTTTATTCAATCATATTTTTTACAAATTTACTCAATTTGCAAACAAACAGGAATACTACAAAACTTTATCTTTAAACGATTTATCAAATACAGTGCTTAAATACGGAGCAAAAGGATTAAATTATTTTCAATCAATATATTCTTACGATACTACACATAAAAAATATTACAATCTTTATATTGATGAAATCGGTGCAGAAGCAAAAGAAGTAAAATCGTATGGAAATATATTAAAACCATTAGAGATTATTCTCACAGAAAGGCATATATTATTTGAAAAACAAGGTATAAAAACGCACGCAACAAGCAATTTTTTGATGCCCGAATTTAAAGATAATTATGATAAACGAGTTTACAGCAGATTATTTGAAATGTTCAATATAATTATTACCAATGGTAAAGATTTACGTATTGTATGAAAAATAAAAAAGACCCTGAAAAGGAAAAACCTAAATATTATGATTACTATGGTTTCTTATCATTGTCGATAAAAGCATTAGATAAGACTAAAAACAGTCCCTACCCTTATGAAGTTGTTAAGTATTGGTGCAAAAGATTAGAAATTTTTGATAACTATCTTGCCAACGAAACCATTAAAACATGGTCGGAAAAATTCGGGTATTCCGAAAAACTACTACAAGCGTACAGAATAGACGAAGAGCCTGAACTCACACCGCACGAAGAATTAAAAGAATATCTTATTGCTAATTATGAAATAAAGCAAAATTCTATATCG
>JAOZMN010000398.1 GCA_029934265.1 Bacteroidales bacterium | reverse complement strand
AGTAGCACAAGCAAAATTATATGCCGAAAAATTAAACTTAAATTTCACTTATTCCACCAACGGAAAGGAAATTTATTTTATCGACAGGAAAACCGGAGAAGAAAAACTCGTTAATAATTTCTTGTCGCCGGAACAAATGTGGAACAAAGTATATTCCGACCAAAATAATTGGAGAGAAAAATTTACACATATTCCGTTTGAAGATAAAAGCGGAACATGGCAACCCCGCTATTATCAGGAAATAGCAGTAAAAAATACACTTGAAGCCATTGCACAAAATCAAGACCGTATTTTATTAACCCTTGCCACAGGAACAGGAAAAACAGCTATTGCTTTTCAAATAGCATGGAAACTGTTTCATACTCGTTGGACTATACAGAAAGACGGAAAAAGACGACCTCGAATTTTATTTCTTGCCGACCGAAATATATTAGCCAATCAGGCATTTAATTCATTTTCAGCTTTCCCGGAAGATGCAATGGTGAGAATAACACCAAAAGAAATACGAAAAAAAGGGAAAGTACAGACTAACGGCAGTGTTTTCTTTACAATTTTTCAGTCTTTTATGTCGCAAAGTGTAACACAAGAACAGGAAGACAACAGCCAAGATATTACTGAAAATTACAACTTTGGAGAATACCCGAAAGATTTTTTTGATTTTATTATTATTGATGAGTGCCACAGAGGCGGAGCAAACGATGAGGGAAATTGGAGAGCTATTTTAGATTATTTTTCGCCGGCAGTTCAACTGGGTTTAACAGCTACTCCCAAACGGAAAAACAATGTTGATACTTACAGATATTTTGGCGAACCTGTTTATATTTATTCACTTAAAGAGGGAATAAACGACGGTTTTCTTACTCCTTTTAAAGTAAAACGCATAAAAACAACTCTCGATGATTATATATATACAAATGATGATACAATTATTGAGGGTGAAGTCCAGGAAGGTAAAAATTACAAAGAATCTGATTTTAACAGAAGTATAGAAATAAAAGCCAGAGAGTCGAAACGAGTCCAAATATATATGGACGAAAGCAAACAAAACGACAAAGCAATTATTTTTTGTGCAACACAAAACCATGCGGCTATGGTTCGGGATTTAGTTAATCAAAAGAAAAAAAATTCCGATCTTGATTATTGCGTTCGAGTAACAGCAAACGACGGTGAGATTGGAGAAAAATTCTTACGCACATTTCAAGACAATGAAAAACTAATTCCGACAATTTTAACTACTTCCCAAAAATTATCAACCGGAGTAGATGCAAGAAATATCAGAAACATTGTATTAATGCGTCCGGTAAATTCTATGATAGAATTTAAACAAATTGTAGGAAGAGGAACACGATTATTTGACGGCAAAGAGTTTTTTACAATCTATGATTTTGTTGATGCTTATCATCATTTTGCCGACCCCGAATGGGACGGAGAGCCAATAGAAGAAGACCCTTGTGAGTATTGCGGACAAATACCTTGTACTTGTAACAAAACACCTGTAACTTGTCCTGTTTGTGAAAAATCGCCTTGCGAATGCGAAAAAGAACCACCGGAACCATGCGAAAAATGCGGAGAGCGACCTTGTGTCTGTATAAAAAAAGTAAAAGTGAAATTAAAAGACGGCAAAGAACGTGAAATTCAACACATAATTTCAACTTCTTTTTGGAATGCTGACGGCAAACCTATTTCAGCGGAGGAATTTTTAAATAACTTGTTTGGAGAATTGCCAAACTTTTTCAAAAGTGAAGAAGAATTACGAACTATTTGGAGCAACCCTTTAACAAGAAGAACACTACTTGATAAATTGAACGAAGCCGGTTTTGGAAAAGAAGAGTTAAACACTTTAAAAAAACTTATTAATGCAGAAAAAAGTGATTTGTTTGATGTGTTAGAGTATGTATTCAACAGCGAAACAAAACCGATAAGCAGACAAGCAAGGGTTTTAGCATCAAAATCAATAATTTTTTCTTTGATTAATGATAAGCAAAAAGAGTTTATCGAATTTGTATTAAATAAATATATCGAAATAGGAGTTGAAGAACTTGACCAAGATAAATTACCTGCATTACTTATAAATAAATATCAATCACTTGAAGATGCAAAAGAAATACTTGGCAATGTTAAAAGTATCAGTTCTCTGTTTATCGAATTTCAAAAACATTTATATCAAGTAAGTGCAGCTTAATAAAAAAGAACAATTCATTGTAAACATCATGTAAACACTACTACTGTTGTCAATCAACAACTTACAGCAAATGTTTACACGTTTACAATGTTTACACATTTTTATGTTCTTTGGTGTGTTTGTTATTTTTTAGGTTTTTCTTCTAATTTTAAAAGCTCTTCATATTTAAAACCTGTATTAGTTTTCGCATAAAGTTTCTTGGTAATTCTAATATCTGTATGTCCCAAAATATCTTAAACTGTTTTTAACGCCCGGATTTATTTCGTCGCCTTGGTAAAATTTTTCTAATAATCTAAGCTCATCGGTATCTAAATATTCTCTTTGCCCTGGAATTTTACTTATTTTGATACTTTCAAAAATATTTTTCTCTACTAATTTCTTTTCGATTGCCCAATTAGTAAAAGTTTTTAGCATACCTAAAGATTTATTAAAAGTACTATTTTTGTTTTTGAGAGTATCAATCATATAAACTCTGTACGATTGAATAAAGCTCAAATCAAGTTCGGAAAGGATAATTTTTCTTTAAAACGTTTTAATTTGGAAAGTTGTGTTTTATAGGTTTTAAGGGTTTGCACCTTATTTATCGAGATTCTTAACTTTAATTCTGTTTCAACAAAGTCATAGAAACAAACATAACCGACTTTCTTAAGTTTAAAAAGTTTGTCAAACTCTTCAATACATTTTGCTGTAATAAGGGAAATAATAGCTTTCTAAGATAAATTCCAAAGCCATTACCACCCCTGATAATTAGAACTTTGGAATTTTTGTTACTTAGGTTGCCCCGGTTGTGCGA
>JAOZMN010000070.1 GCA_029934265.1 Bacteroidales bacterium | reverse complement strand
TTGAAAAAGAAGTCGGTGTGCCTGTTACAATACTTTCGACAGGTCCTGACAGAAAACAAATTATTTATAAAAAATAAAAATAAAAGAGTTCGGTATAAGAAGACTCTTAGGGGTTGATTTGACAAAATTTAACAAGTCTAAATGTTTGATTTACAGGTTATTACTTAAAACCCTAAGTATCTGATTTTGAAAAAATATACTTTTAAGACTGAACTCCTAAAAATAAAAATAAAATTTAAAAATAAAAAATGTTTTTGTTAAATATATATATAGGATTTACAACTGCACAAATAGTTGTGGCTCAGTGGATTGTAATCGGTTTGTTGTCTATTGCCGGCGGTTATTTTTTTTATTTGTTCCTGAAAAATAAAAAGGAAAATAAACTTCTTAAAAAGTCAGTAAGTAAGCTTAAGAAAGAGATTAAACAGATTGAAGAAGAAAAACTTAAAAAAGAAAGTTTTGAGATGGACAACGATACTGTAATATTGAGAAAATTAGACAGTTTAATTACTGACAGAAAGGTTTATCTTAACAGTAAACTCAATTTAATTACTCTTGCCGGCATGCTTGATGTTGCTCCAAATAAATTATCGCAACTTATAAGTTTGAATTTTCAGAAAAGTTATAATGATTATATCAATGATTACAGGATAGATTATGCTTGTAAGTTGTTGCGAAATAAAAAGGAAAATCCTAAGATGGAATATGTCGCCTCTGCTTGCGGTTTCAGTTACCGGACAACATTTAACATAGTGTTTAAGAAGCACATGGGTGTTCCGCCTACGGAATATCGTAGAAATATGAAATAAGAAGACCTAAAAAAAACAGGTATAATTTAACATAATTATACCTGTTTTTCAATAACAATAAAGTCTTATTTTTCAGTCCTTATTTAAGATTATCTTCCCAAAAATTAAGCATCATTGTAAATAAATGTTTTCTTGTATTTCCGCCGTATATACTGTGGTTTCTGTTGGTGTATATAAATTGACTGAATTGCTTATCAGCTTGAATCAGAGCTTCAGTAAATTCAGCCGTATTTTGCCAATGTACATTATCGTCGGCAGTACCGTGTACGATTAAAAATTTGCCTTTCAGTTTGTCGGCATGATTTATAGGTGAATTTTTATAATATCCGTCAGGGTTTTCTTGCGGAGTTCTCATAAAACGTTCCGTATAAATATTGTCGTAATATATCCAGTTGGTAACAGGAGCAACGGCAATGCCCGCCGAAAAAACATCTGCACCTTTTGTCATACATAAAGAAGACATGAAACCGCCGTAGCTCCAGCCCCAGATACCTATTTTATCAGGATTTACGTATTTTTGTTTTTGTAAATATTTTCCGGTCTCGATAAGGTCGATAATCTCATATTTCCCGAGTTGCAGATATGTTTGTTTTCTGAATTTTTCGCCTCTTGCACCGGTTCCCCTCGGATCGACGCAAACTACGATAAAGCCTTTTTGTGCGAGTAAATTATTCCAACCGAAATTCCAATTATCCAATACTTCTTGCGAACCGGGACCGCTGTATTGAGTAACAATAACAGGATATTTTTTATTTTCGCTGAAATTTTCAGGCTTAATTATCCAACCGTTAAGTTCGATGTTTTCGGAAGTTTTGAATTTAAAAAATTCCTTTCTTACACCGCCATATTCTTTCACAAGTTTTTTAAGTTTTTCGTTATTTTCAAGAACTCTTATTTTTTCCGATTTCTTATTATATAAGGTGTAAATGTCCGGAGTATCTGAATTTGAAAAAGTATTTATGTAATATTCAAAATTGTTACTGAATTCTGCATTGTTGGTTCCTTTTTCTTTGGAAAGTTTTTTTTTCTTTCCTTTTTCGTTTATTCTATATACGGCACGGTTCAAAGGCGATTCTTCCGCCGATTGATAATAATAAAATTTACTTTTTTTGTCGTATCCGTAAAATCCGGTTACATCGAAATTTCCTTTTGTAATTTGTTTAATTTTTTTGCCGTTTATTTCGTGCAAATATATGTGTCGATATCCGTCTCTTTCGGAAGTGATTATAAAATGCTTGTTATCGTCCGAAAATTTAATGTTATCAAATTCTGCTTCGGAAATATAATATTTATTTTCTTCCGAAAATATTACTTTTGTTTTTCCGGTAGTAACATCTGCAAGTAAAATTTCAAATTTGTTTTGCAAACGATTAAGTCTGAAAACTGCAAGTTTTTGCGGGTCAGCCGTTGCTCTGATGCGAGGAATATAGATGTCGTTTTCTTCTCCTATATCGACTTTTATTGTTTTTCGACTTTCAGGATTATATATATGTACTGAAACCACAGAGTTGGCCTCTCCTGCTTTCGGATACTTAAAACTTTGATAGTCAGGATAAAGTTTATTGTTTTTAAGTTCAGGAGCTTTGCCTGCAAACATTGTCATTCCGAACATTTTGACTTTCGATTCGTCAAATTTTATAAATGCAATATTCTTACTGTCCGGCAACCATTCGTAAGCTCTGTTGAAGCTGAATTCTTCTTCGTAAACCCAGTCCGGTATTCCGTTTATGATTTTATTATGCTTGCCGTCGAAAGTAATTTGTGTTTCAACACCTGAATGAGTATCGGCAATAAATAAATTATTATTTCTTATAAATGTTACATTCTCACCGTTAGGAGAAAAATTTGCAATTTGTTGTTCTCCGTTGGCGGAAAGTTTAACATTTTTTTTTGTTTTAATGTCGTAAATATAATAATCGGCGGTGTACGAACGTCTGTATATCCGTTTTTTATTGGTTTCTAACAGAATTTTTGTTTCATCGTTGTTAAATTTATATGCTGTTATCCTGCCGATTTTTAACGATTTGCCGGAAAGGATAGTCTCAATTTTTTCACCGGTTTTGTAACTGAATTTATTTAGATCACCGTTTCTTTCTAAAATTGTATAATTTTCACCATCGTTCATCGAGCGAATATCATCAACAGAATTTGGATAAAACGACCAGTTTGTCCATAAATCGTCTATTGTAATTTGTTTTTGCGAATAACTTGTCATTCCGTAAAAAAGAACGACTGCTGTTAAGATAAGTTTTATTGATTTATTCATTTTCATTTATTAAATTTGTAAATATTTGTAATTTTTTTTATATTTGAACTGTTAATTATTCTGTTGATTTTATTAAAATAACAGTTTGTTGAATTATAACCGGTTAATTATCATTGTATTAAAATATCAATATAAAAAAGACCTTAATTTTTATTAAAGTATTTATTTACAAAAAGATGTTTAGTGTAAAAATACTTTGTGGGTTTAATTTAGTAAAAAATAAAAAATATAAACATCTTATTCTAAGTTGTTTATATCAAATATATAGGAACTTATTGCAGAAAATCGGCTTTTCTGTACATAATGATATATGCAATATTAAAAAAAATAAAATAAAAGAAAAACAAATTATTAAATCTTTGTTTTATAATATTGGTATTTTTTTTGCATTAACAGTATTAATCGGATTTATTTTGTTTATTATAAGCCTGTTGTAAAAATTATAAATATGAAAGAATTAGATATAACATTTATAGATTCCGTATTGGGAATGTACGAAATTCTTCAAGAAAATGGAGTTGTACTTATATACCTCGGCAAGTTTGATTACAATGTAACTCAAATGTTCAGTCTGATAACCGAGCAAGAAACAGAATTACATCACGAAAGTAAAGATCTTAGTCGAAGGCTTAATCATGCAGTAATAGAGGTGTTGCAAAATATGACAAAGCATTCAACCGAATTTTATGCCGAACTTAAGTTCGGAAAAGGAATGTTTATGCTTGGAAAAAACGAAGACAGCTATGTAATATATACTGCAAATAAAATTCCTAAAGAAAATGTTGCCAAACTTACAAGTTCAATAGATGAAGTAAATTCTTACGATTATAAAGATTTGAGAACGATTTATAAAGCACAACTTAAAGAGGGTAAGCTGTCGGAAAAGGGAGGTGCGGGACTCGGACTTATTGATATTGCACGTAAAAGTGGCGGCAAATTAGAATATGATATAAAACCTTTAACCGACGAACTTGATTATTTTATTTTCAAAGTTAATGTAAGTGTTGAAATAAAATCTTGATTTTTATATAAATGAACTATTATAAAATAATCGAGAATAAAAATCTTAAAAAGTACAATACTTTTAATATTAATGTAAAAGCAAGATTTTTTGTAAGTGCAGGAACACTGCCGGAACTCAAAGAAATAATCCTTTCTCAAAAATATAATAAACTTCCTGTTTTTATAATCGGCGGGGGCAGTAATTTGTTGTTTACTTCCGATTTTAACGGACTTGTAATTGAAGTTTCGATAAAAAATATTCAAAAATATAAGGAAACTCAAACTGAAATTTATTTAAAAGTCGGAGCCGGTGAGAATTGGGACGATTTTATTGATTTCTGCGTTAAGAATAATTATTACGGAGCGGAAAATATGTCATATATTCCGGGCAGGGTAGGGGCAAGCCCTGTTCAGAATGTCGGAGCTTACGGCGTGGAAGCAAAAGATATAATTCATAAAGTTGAAACGATTGAAATTGCTACCGGAAATGTTAAAATATTTTCAAATAAAGAGTGTAAATTTGCTTACAGGGATAGTATTTTTAAAAATGAATTTAAAAATAAATATATTGTTATAAATGTATATTTCAGGCTTTCTAAAATTCCCGATTTTAAGTTAGAATATGGAAATTTAAAGAATTATCTTAAAAAATTTTCGGAAATAAATCTTGAAAATATTCGTAATTCGATTATCGAAATACGCAAATCGAAATTACCTTTACCCGAAGATTTTCCGAGTGCAGGAAGTTTTTTTAAAAATCCGATAATTCGGTTGGGAATTTTTATTAAACTTAAAGAAAAATATCCGAACTTGGTATCTTATTTTGTTTCTGAAGAAAATATAAAACTTGCAGCAGGACAACTTATCGATATGTGCGGTTGGAAAGGAAAACGCATAAAAAATGTCGGTACTTATCAGAAACAAGCACTTGTAATTGTAAATTACTCGGAGGCAACCGGCAAAGAAATTTTGGAATTTGCCGGTAAAATTCAAAAAGCGGTTGAACAAAAATTTGGTATAAATTTAGACATGGAGCTTACTATCGTCGGGGAGTAAATTGAAGACCTTAATTTATTTTATTGTAATACTCCACAATTTCTTTCAGGCTTTCGGCTTGTGCAAACAATTCTTCCGCAGAAGCGGACATTTCTTCCGAAGATGCAGAGTTTTGAGTTGTAAGTTCGGTAAGTTGTTTTATAGAATTATCAATTTGACCGGCTTCTTGTAATTGTTCTTTGCTTGCTTTTGCAATTACTTCGGTAGATTCCGATATTTCATTAATTTCATTAAGACTGTTTGAGAGTGCTTTATCTGCTTTGGAAGTCATAGAAGTACTTGTTTCTATTAGTTCCTCGATTTCTTCGGAGGCATTTTTGCTTTTTTCTGCAAGCTCTCTTATTTCATCTGCTACTACGGCAAAACCTTTTCCTGCTTTCCCGGCTTTTGCCGCTTGTATGGAGGCATTCAACGAAAGAATATTGGTCTGAAAAGCAATATCGGATATTATTGATGTTTTTTGAGAAATTTGTTTTACCAAGTCTAAGGTTTCCAAAATAACTTTACTGCTTTGGTCTAATTCTTTCGATGCTTTGCTCGATTTTATACTTGTTTCTTCTGCACCTGCCGTATTTGAGTTAATACTATCGAGGATATTATGTATTGAAGCCGCTATTGCTTCTGTTTCAGACGATTGCTGGTTTGCTCCTCGTGAAAGTTCTTGCGAAATAGAAGAAAATTGTTCACTTGCTTGCACGAGTTCTTTCGAGCTTCTTTCCGATTTTTCTATAATTTGCAACATTCCTGTATTCTTTGTCGCTAATTGTTTTGAATTTTCGGATAAGTCATTGACAACTTTATTTATAAAATTTGTAAAAAAAATACTTAATACTGAAATCATTATAATCATTATTTCGTATAAAAAATATCCGTCTGTCGATATTTTTTTAATATCGGCAGGTATATTTTCTTTATTTATGAAGAAAATAATGCTTGTTGTAATTACAATAATGATTGAGGATATTATCAAGCTGTATCGAGAGGCAAACATTGCCGTAAAGATAATCAGCACAAAAAATATGTAGTAATGTGCAGTCATGAAATAAGGCATAGAAGCCTCTTCTACATTGGCAAACATTGCAAATATCATTTCTGCCGTCAGCGACAGAGAAACAAAATTTTCGGCGAGTTTATTTTTTCCGATTTTAATAAATATTAAAGTTACGCTAATAATGAAAAGAGATAATGCCGACATAAGTGTTTTGTCTATACCTCTAATAATAGATGTTTTAACAACTATTAAAACTATTAAAAAAAACGAAACAGTAAGAAAAACGCTTAAAGTTTTAATTCTTTTATATTCTAATGATGTTTTATCGTCTTTAATATTGGATAATAAACCGGAAATAATTTTATTGAAAAAATTCATAAATAAGCTGTTAGTGTTTGTTGTTTTGAAAATGAAATTTAGACTGTACTTTTTTTGTTAAATAACAATTATCACACCGGAATTATATTAAAATAAGATTCTATGTTTTTAATTTTTTTTTCTTTGCGGCGGGAAACAGTATATTATTGAGTATCAATCTGTATCCCGGTGAGTTCGGGAATAATTTGAGTTCTGTTTTCGGGTCGCCTACAAAATGTTGATAATCTTCGGGGTCATGTCCGCCATAGAATGTCCAAGTTCCTTTTCCGAACTCTCCGTGGATGTATCTTGCTTCGCCGGCGGTCTTATTTTCACCCATTATCAATACGCTCGATTTTATGAATTTTTTATCGAAAGAAGTTGTTTGTCCCATAAATCCTTTTACTATTTTTGTATGATTTTGACAAAGCATTGTCGGGACAGGATCCCATTTTGCGGAGAAGTCGAAAAGCGTAAAATAATCGTCTGCTTTTCTTACCTTTCTTTTTCTGGTCATATCAATTTCTGAAAATTCGTATTCAAAAGGATTCATGCTTAATTTATAATTTTTAAAGGCAAGCGATTGTGAATAATCAAGTTTGCTCTGACAATCCGGTTTTGCAGGGTCGCCGTCGAACATCGGACCGCAAATATCTGTTTTTTCTGCGGCAAGGGCTATGTCGTAAGAATCTGTTGCCGAACACATTGCAAATAAAAAGCCTCCGCCGAATACAAATTGCCGAATTTCTTTTGCCACAAAAAGTTTAAGTTGCGAAACTTTTGAAAAACCGAGACGTTGTGCTTCGGATTCTGCTCTTCTTTTGTCTTCCACATACCAAGGAGCATGGCGATACGAGCCGTAAAATTTTCCGTATTGTCCGGTAAAATCTTCGTGATGAAGATGTAGCCAATCGTATTTCGAAAGGTCTCCGTTTATAACTTCTTCATCGTAAATTTTTGTATATGGAATTTCGGCATATTCCAAAACCATTGTTACCGCATCGTCCCAAGGCTGTGTACCGGACGGACTGTAAACTGCAACTTTCGGGGCTTTTTCAAGTTTAACTTTATCCATGTTTACTTCCTGATTTACGATTTGATTATAAATAATATTTATTTGTGCATCGCTTATTACTTCAAAACTTACACCTCTTATAATGCACTCATTTTGAATATCTTTAAGTGCCGCCATCGAAAAACTGCCCCCTCTGAAATTCAACAACCAATTTATTTCAATATCATTTTCGAGTACCCAAAAAGCTATTCCGTAAGCTTTAAGATGATTTTTTTGAGAGTCGTCCATAGGTATAAGCAATTGTGCCGCAAATAATTGTGATGTCAGTAATAATAAAATTATTGTTTTTAATATTTTCATGATTTTTAAATTTTAAAATTGAAAAATTTTGAAGTTATGAAGTTGTAAAGTTTTCAAAATTTTACAACTTTAAAAGTTATTTAAAATACATCAGGAATCTCAATATTTTTATTTTTTTCGTCAAAAGGGTCTTCGTTCATTTTTGAAGGCATTGTAACACTTTGTTGGTTGTTTGCGTTAAAATCCGGAAGACTTCCGAAATCTGACATTTCCAATTCTTCAAATCGTGCAAACTCTTCACGAAAACGCAGTTGAACATCTGTAACAGCACCGTTTCTGTGTTTTGCGATTATAAGTTCGGCAAGTCCGGCTGTTGAATTACCTTCGGAATCTTCTGTAATTCCCATTTTTTCAGGACGATGTATAAACATCACAATATCCGCATCTTGCTCTATTGCACCGGACTCTCTTAGGTCGGAAAGTTGCGGTCGTTTGTCGCCGGAACGCATTTCTACAGAACGGTTTAACTGCGAAAGTGCAATTATCGGCAAGTTAAGTTCTTTAGCAATAGCTTTCAACCCTCTCGAAATAGTACTTACTTCTTGCTCTCTGTTTCCCTTTGTTTCCGGCGGTCCGGTCATCAGTTGCAGATAATCTATAATTATAATTCCGATGTCTTCTTTTACTTTCAGTTTTCTGCATTTAGAACGAAGCTCGAACAGACTTATTGCCGGAGTGTCATCTATGAATATTTTTGCTTTGGATAAATCTTTTATTTTGTCTTCTAATTGTTGCCACTCGTAATCTTTGAGGTTTCCGTTTCTTATTTTTTCGCCTCCGAGTTCGGTTTCGGAAGAAATTAAACGATTTACAAGCTGAATAGCTGCCATTTCAAGTGAAAAAAATGCAACTGCCTTATCGTGCATAACTGCCATATTTCGAGCCATAGAAAGTACAAAAGCTGTTTTTCCCATGGACGGTCTTGCTGCAAGTATCACCATATCAGAGCGTTGCCAGCCGGAAGTTACTCTGTCGAGAGATGTAAAACCTGAAGGAACTCCGCTCAGACCGTCTTCTCTTTTGCTTGCTTCTTCTATCAGGTCGATTGCGACTTGGATAACGGTATCTATTCTCTCTGTTTCTTTTTTGATGTTTCCGCTTGCTACATCAAAAACTTCTTGTTGTGCAAATTCCAACAAATCGTTTACGTCGATACTGTCATCGTAGGCTTGTGCCTGTATTTCGGAGCTTAAAAGTATAAGTTCTCTTTGTATATGCTTTTGTGCTATTATTTTAGCATGATATTCAATATGTGATGCCGACGCAACTCTGGTTGTAAGTTGTACTATATATCCGGGTCCTCCGACTTCTTCGAGAACGGAATTTTTTTTAAGTTTATCTATAACTGTGTGATAATCTATCGGTTCGTGTTCGGTTGAAAGTTCTAAAATTGCTTGAAATATTTTTTGATGTGCTTCATTATAGAAGCTTTCAGTAGTTAATAAATCCATGACTATCACGTCTTTACCTTTTTCGAGCATTAAAGCACCGAGTACTGCTTTTTCAATATCAACCGCTTGTGGCGGTAGTTTTCCGTATTGTTCATTAAGCTCGAAAACAGATGTGTTTCGTTTTCGGTTTTGAGTTTTGGGAAGGTCTGGCATTTTCATATGTGAGGTGTTTTTTAAGGTCTTAGACCTTTGTTTTATGTTACTTGCACACTTGTGCTAAGTCTTGTTAATTAGCAAGTTACAAATAAGTAAATGTGTAAAAAATTTAGTAAGGGTACTTATATATGAGTTCGGTATAAAAAGACCCTTAGTGTTTGATTTAATAAATATAGATGTTTGATTTACAATTTTTTACTTTAAACCCGAAGGGTCTGACTGCGAGAAAATATACTTTTTAGATTGTATTTATACATTAAATTCGATTTTTATTTTACAAAAATTTTCTATCATATTTTTGTTTTTTTCAATGACTGTTCCGATAACTACAATATCGGCACCGGCAGAGTATGCGTTTTTGAGTTTTTCGTCGGTATTAATGCCTCCACCGACAATTAACGGAATATTTATATTTTTTTTTATTTCACTAATCATTTTTTTTGAAACAGGCTTTCCTGCACCGCTTCCGGCATCTGCATAAATCATTTTTTTGCCGGAAAATTCTCCTGCCATTGCTGTTGCAACTGCAATATCGGTTTTGTTGTTCGGTATTGGTTTTGTGTTGCTCATGTATTCCACCGAAGTAGTGTTCCCTCCTTCGATAAGCATATATCCGGTTGGAATTATGTCAAGTTTACTCTTCTTTAAAAAAGGAGCAACCACAACATGATTACCAATTAAAAAATCTGGATTTCTTCCTGAAATAAGCGAAATAAATAAAATTCCGTCTGCGTATTCGGAAATTTGCATTAGACTTCCGGGGAAAATGTACACAGGTAAATCTGAAACTTTTTTGATGTTTTTGATTGTATTATCTAAATAATTTGAAATGATGCTTCCTCCGACCAAGAAAAAATCCACGCCGTTTTTTTGTGATTTTTCCGCAATACTTTGCACTGATTTTTCATCGACCTTGTCAGGGTCGAATAAAACGGCAAGTTGTTTTTTATTTTTATTATTAATGATTTTCAATTTGGTCTGCGACTTCGTATGTTTGTAAAAAATATTAAACAAAGTTGCCATTTTTATACGTTATCAAGAATTTAATAATCATGTTATGATATAAATAGTTGATGCGTAAAAATGCTTACTTTGTAATATCGCTTAATCTATTGTTATTGCAAGGTATTCTTTGTTATTATATAATTTCAAGAACAGATATTTTGCAATATATACTTCGATTTTTTCATTTTTCGGTTTTAAAATTACCTTAAAATTTCCTTTTTCCGATAATTCAAAATAAGGAATTTCAATATTTTTCTTAAAATCGAGATTTCCTTTTCCGTACAACTTAAAAATTGCTTCCTTTGCCGACCAATTAATAAGTATCATTTTATTTTTGAGTTCGGAAGGAATTTTTTGTATTTCTTCCGGATACATAAATTTGTGTGAAATTCTCAAAATTTTTTCTGACACTATTTCTATATCGAAACCGATTTTATCGCTTTCCGATAAAAAAATTCCGGCGAGTTCTTTTGAATGTGAAATTGAAATATTATAATTGTCTTCTATATAGGGCTTTCCGTATTTATCGTAATGAATTTCTTTGTATTCGTTTAATGTTTCGTTTAATATTTTCCGAACAGTAAGCCATTCAGATTTTCGTTTCGGATTTGAAATT
>JAOZMN010000397.1 GCA_029934265.1 Bacteroidales bacterium | reverse complement strand
CCCGAAATAATATTTTGCAGTAAATGTTGAATCTCTTATTTTTTCTATATTATTTTGTTGAAAATTATCCGTTTGCGTATAATCGGAAACAAAAACTTTAGATAATTGTTTGTTCGGGCTTTGCAAATTTTCACCGTTTTGTGCCGACAGGGCAAAAGAACAAATTAATACCGATAATGATAATATTATTTTTTTCATAATTTTATAAAATTAGTGTAATAAATTGAAAATTAATATTTTATAAGTTCAGTCCTAAAAGACTATAAAGGTTGAGTCCACTCCGAGAAGTCTAAAAAGTGTAATTAGTCGCACTGCGAGTTTTTTAACAGACTGATAATCAGTACGCAATTATTAGGAATTTTAGTAAATTACTCGCAATGCGACTTTTCGGTATATAGTTGCTTATTTTAAATTCTTGGGCTGTAATTGAGAAAGATACCTTTTCTACACATGAGTCATGTTTATAAAAAAACTGTTAAGCAGATAAAGGTAAAATCATAAATCTACAATCAAAAACAGTCAATTACTTATTTGGTTTTTATTGAAAATAAAGAACTTAAATATTTCAGGTTTCCTTTTTTGTAATTATATTGATGAATACCCGACTCGCCTGTTATTATTAATAAATCGTTAATAGGAATAAGGTCTGTTGCATCAATATTTATTTGTTCGATAAGGTCTAAAGTGGGAGCAGAGTATTCACTTTCGTTTAGACGAAAAACTTTCAATCCTGCATCGCATACAAATAAAAGAGAATCGTCTATTCCAAGTCCTTTGGGTGATTGCATTGCGTAATTTCCGACTTTAAACGGATTCTTAATATCACTGATGTCGATTATTTGCAATTCGTTCAGCTCGCTTCTGCTGCATCTGCTTTCGGAATGCAGGGTTACATAAGCATAATTTCCGGAAGCCACGACAGGGTCGCAACTGAAAAAATGTGTAATATCCGAAACGTAGTTTGGAGTTGAAGGGTCGGTAGTATCGTAAATATACATTCCTGAATTTGAACCTATAAAAAGGTAATTATTGTACGAAAATATAGTTTCAATATCCCAACCGATATAAGTTTCCGAACTTTCCACAGGTTGCGAAGGAGTTGAAATATCGAAAGTTTTCAGCGACCGAGAGTTTACCGTGTAAAGATAATCGCCGTCTATCGTAAAACGAGCCATCGAGCCTCCTTTGCCGCTTCCGTCCGGTGCGTATGCTTTTTCATTCCCGTCTATATCCAAAGAGTTGGAGCATGCCCCAAGTAAAACAGAAATAAGTATTACAAATGATAATTTTATTTTATTTTTCATTTTATTAAATTTTATAGAAATTGTCCGGTGTTCGTTGATAATTGTTCACTGTTCACTGTAATATTATTTTTTCCATTTTATAATTACCGTATTTTCAGGGCGGTTATCTATTGATACCCAACCTGCATCAGGTGGTACAAGTTCCGGGAAAACATTTTTATTCCTTGAAGTTTCTTTTATTTCGGAAACATTTTCGCTAAGTTCTATTGCAACTAAATCGACGGCGTTGTCGGCATACATAATGTTTTGTTTTACAGCAATGTCGATACAACCCGGAACGGTAATAAATCCTTTTTTTGCCGGATTTGCAGGGTCGGAATTATCAATAATGTGTACACCTTCATATTTTTCTACAATATATAAAAAATTACCTTTTACATAAATTTTACCCGGACTTACAATTTCTTTACCTTCGATAACACCAATTGACTTTTCAAGAATTTCACGTTTCATAAGAATCGGCTTATAGTCTGTTTCCGAACTTTCGTTCCATTCCGGCTCCGAATACGGACAGGCATATAAAAATAAAGAAGCAATAAAAATAATCGGAATTAATATTTTTTTATATTTCATAATCAGGAAAATTAAATTTACAGAAATGTCGAAACGATACAAAGCTAATTATATTTTATTTGTGTTCAAAGATATTTCTTTCTTTTTTTATTCAATACACAGAAAAACAATATACCCCTATTAAAATTGTGAAAATTTAGGTATGTCGGGTTCTTTTTTAATTTCACAAAAAAAGATATTTAATTTATAATCGTTTTAGCACAGTTTTTGAGTATCTTGTTAAAACACAATAAAATTTATAAGAATAAATAAAAAGATTAAATTATGGAACTTTACAGCGATATATACATAAAATACAATTATGAAGAGGAAAACTCTTTACTTGCATTTTATTGGAGCGAAGAAACTGAAAATATGCCGGATGAGAAATATAAAGAGCTGATGCTTTTAGGGGTAGGATATACAAAAACATATAATCCGAAATTTTTAATAAATAATTCGATTAAAAAAACTTATGTTACAACGGTTGAAATGCAAGAATGGGTAGCTAAAAATGCCTTAGCAAAAATATTTGAAAACGGAGTTGTGAAATTTGCAATAATTGAAAGTGATGATGTTCTTGTACAACTTGCTACCGAACAAGCAGTTGTCGAAGACGAGGATAAAAAATACGAAGTTAAATTTTTTAATGATGAAGAAGACGCAAGAGAGTGGTTTTTAAATTAAAAAATCAGGCTTCAAACGAACGTACTTTGTTTGCTTGTAATGTTTCTATTGTCATAGAAATTTTTTGAGAGCCGAAAGAAGTTACGATATTAATTTTTTTGTTATTACGGATTGTTATTTCAGATTTTGTTTCAGACCTTTCTATACCGAATATTGATTTTTGAATTTTGGAAGTCAGTTTTACAAATTCCGGGTCAAAATCGTTATCGTCTTTTTCAGTATATAATAAGGTGTATCTCGAACGCAGATAAATATAAAAAGCTGCAATAAAATCTTGAAAAAACAATCCTGTTTTACCGAAAAATAAATTCGGTCGTATGTCCGATGAAATTTCTATACCTTTATAAAATGAACTTTTAACTTTATAAAGCGTACTGAAAAATATAAATAATAGACTTGTTATTTAATATAACACACTAACTAATAGCATGATATGTGTTT
>JAOZMN010000396.1 GCA_029934265.1 Bacteroidales bacterium | reverse complement strand
AAATAATATAGAAAAAATAAGAGATTCAACATTTACTGCAAAATATTATTTCGGATTAACTCCACATTATATGTTACGAGGGGGGTTCAGACCGGTTTTCGAGTTGCCTCGCAAAAATTACAAACAACATCTGCAAGTAGCACCGGTAATTTTTTATGTAACAAAAGACAAAACAGAAAATTCAGGAATTATGAACGATGACGATTATTCAAAAATTGTCGGTGCAGGTTTAGATTTTAATGTAAAATACTATCCCGGAGGCAGCAACAAGCTCGTAAATACTTATGTAGCTTATGGTGTCGATTACGCATTTATCGAAATTCAATCAATAGAAGAGAGTTGGCAAAATGTAACGGTAAACGGACAAACACAATTAGAAGCCGTAGAAGTTACCGCAAAACAAAAAGTAAACAGAGCCGGAGCAAGTGCAATGTTCGGTTTGCATTTTAATACAACTTCAAATTTATATATTGATGCTTATATCGGAACAGGCATAAGGTTTAATACAATAAAATTATCTCCGGAAGATATTACCGTCAAATTTAACGACCGCAACTGGGAATATGCTTATTCGGGAACTATTATGCGACTTGGAGTAACACTTGGAGTAAGAATAGAATAGAAGAGTTCGGTATAAAAAGACCCTTAGGGTTTGATTTAACAAAAAATAACAAATCTAAATATTTGAGTTACAGTTTATTACTTAAAACCCTAAGGGTCTGATTTTGAAAAAATATACTTTTTAGACTGAACTCATAGAATACTTAAATTTAAGGTCTTCAACCTTTTTTAATAATGACATTACCGTATAGACTCCGTTTGTGTCTATACGGATATTTTTTTACTGACAGCTTAATTTCAATATGTGAAAAACAAACATTTTATATATATACTTTTTATTTTAATATTATTTTCTTGCAAAAAATCGGATTTTTTTAATAAAAAAGAAAAATTTACGGAGCAAACAAAAATAATAAGTCCTTTCAAAGAAATAGAAGTAAGAAACCGCTTTGAAATAGAACTTAAAAGTGATACCGTAGATAAAATTATAATCAGAGCAGACGAACGATTTATTGATAATATTAACACCGAAGTTTCGGACAGTCTGTTAATTCTTTCCGACAAAACTAAATATAATTTTGCACGTCCGGGAGCAACACCTCCAAAACTGATAATCCACACACGCTCACTCGAATATATATATGCTTATCAGCCTGTAAGCCTTACAACTTCCGATACCCTGAAATTAGAAAGTTTATTGGTCAGAATTTATACCGATATTTCCGATTGCAATATTATCGTGAAAACGAACAGTTTTTTCCTTGAAGTGTGGGGAAACGGAACAGGAGCGTACAAAATATCCGGACAAACAACAAGCCTTTCTATGCTTATGGACGGCACACCCCTTGTCGATGCCTCAAATTTGCAGGCAGACTATGCCGTAATTAATTCATTTTCAACAGGTGATATTTATTTGAATGTACTTTATTATTTGGAAGTATCTCTAAAAAGTACAGGAAATATTTTTTATTCGGGAAACCCGACTAAAATTGTCGAGGAAAAAAAATCTGAAGGAAAATTAATTAAAATCTCAAAATAAAAACACTCAAAAATTTAGGCATAAAAAAACACGATTTTTATTATGTTTTTTAAATAAAAATACGTATTATTACAAATAGATTTAATGTTTAGTTTACAATAATACCGGTAAAGTTTACATATCGGAAAGGGTACGCTGAAAATATCCAATTCTTGAAATTCGAGAATCAAGAAACATCATTTCTGTAAACGGTACCACAAAAAACATACCAAAATGAAGACTGACAATATTTTAATGAAAATTTTATTTTCACTGTTTTTTACTTTGTCGATTGTACACTATGTGGAGTCGCAAAATAATTCTTTAAGTAAAAAAGACTCTTTGTTGGCAGAAAAACTTATAGGTTATGCCGACCATTTCGATAGATTGGACAACAAAAAAGAATCCGGTAATTTTTTGGATAAGGCAGCTTTTTTGTACTGGAAATACGATAACCTTAAAACAGCAGAAAAATATTATCTTCGTTCTTTGGAGAATTACAAAAGTATAGACGAAAAAAGCAAAATAGCCTCAGTAAGCATAAACCTTGCTCTTATTTACTCCGATTTAAAAGATTATAATAAATCCATGAGCTATTTTGAAGAAGCAATAAACATTAATGAAGGATTAAAGAAAGATAAAATACTTGTTTATAATTATAAAAACAAAGGAATTGCTTATACAAAGCTAAAAGACTATGATTCCGCAATTTCATGTTATTTTAAAGCACTCAATAAAGCTATGCGAGTAAATGACCACCGTAGTGTAAATGAATGCTATGGACTTATAGCAGAAGCATATAAAAAAACAGGCGATAATGAAAAAGCAACATTTTATTCCAATCAGTATAATCCGGATGGAGTAACAAACACCAATAATAATTCGGATAATACAAACTCTAATAATTCAAACAATAATACAAATTCTAATAATTTATACAGCAACAACGATAACACAAGCTCAAATAATTCATCTAACAATAATAACACAAATTCCGATACCGAAGCCGGCAACTCTTATAACTCAAATTCCGAAAATAATTATACGGAAAATACTGATATTACAAACAATACCGGTTATAATCAAGCAGTGGAAAATAGCAATATTAACGATGAAAACACGATTGAGAATAATAGTGATTCACTTCTTGCGGAAGCAGAAAAAGAAGAAATCATCAATACTGAAAATAAAGAAGAAACGAAAAAAACGCCCAACCGACTTGTTGTTCATTTAAAAAACTACAAAGGAATGCTTATTGTTGCCGGCACTCTTGCTGTTTTAATCCTGCTGGGTTTATTTGTAATGAAAATTAAAGATAAGAAGGTCGAAAAACCAAAAATTAAAGTTTCTAAAAATCCAAAATCCAACAAGAATGTAAAAATTCCTGAAAAAAAGGCAACAACACC
>JAOZMN010000069.1:4917-11127 GCA_029934265.1 Bacteroidales bacterium | reverse complement strand
ATATTTGAGTACAGTCTAAAAAGTAGATTTTCTCGAAATCAGACCCTTAGGGTTTTAAGTAATAAACTATAAATCAAATATTTAGATTTGTTAAGTTTTGTTAAATCAAACCCTAAGGGTCTTTTTATACCAAACTCATATTTGATTTTACAAATTCGCTCGCAAAATTATATTTGTTACTTTAAATTAATCATGTTTTTTGGATTTTTTTTCTTTAAATTTGTAATTTAGAATGATTTTAAATAATTTTTTCATATATTCGCAATGATTTAAACAAAATACTATTTCATATTAAATCTTATTGAGATATTTAACATGATTTTTCAAAGTAATATTAATATAATTAACTTATTATTAACTAATTAATATAATTTTATACAAATGAAAATTGCTATAATTTTATCTGGTTCGGGAGTGTATGACGGTTCGGAAATTCATGAAGCAACAATGACAATGTTGTCCGTAGTAAAAAATGGTGGTGAATATGAACTTTTTGCTCCGGATATTAAGCAACATCATGTAATCAACCATATTACAGGTGAAGAAATGAATGAAACGAGAAACGTACTTATAGAATCGGCTCGTATTGCGAGGGGCAAAATAAAGTCTTTAAGTGAATTAGAAGTTAATAATTTTGATGCTGTTTTTATGCCCGGAGGTTTCGGAGTTGCTAAAAATTTATCCGATTTTGCTTTTAAAGGTGCGGATTGTACAGTTCTTCCGGAATTAGTAAATGTTATTAAAAAAGCTGTCGAATTACAGAAACCAATAGGTGCTTTATGTATTTCGCCGGCAATAATCGTAAAAATATTAGAAGGTGCAAAAGTTACAATAGGCACTGAAGAAAATAATGCTGTAATTGAAGAAATGGGTGGAAATCATATTATTACAACTCACGGAGAAGTAATTATCGACAAAAAATATAATTTGGTAACGACTCCTTGTTATATGCTCGATGCAACGATAGCGGATATCGCAATCGGTGCGGAAAATGCGGTTAAGACCGTTTTTGAACTATGTAATAACAGACCTGATTTTTCAATGAATTGGAGTAGTAAATAAATAAATTCGGCTAAATTAAAAATCACACACACACATAATTAATTTCAATAAGATGAAAAAAATCACATTAATTATCATTTTGGCTTTTATTTTATCTAATTCGGTATTTTCTCAAACTGTTAAAGTAGATAAACTTCCGATAAGTACTGAAGAGTTTGTAAAGTTAAGAAATCGAATAGCAACAACACCTCAGGGCGGGGCTACAATGTTTATTATTGCCGTAAAATTGTATAAAGAAAATCCTGATTTGGGAAAACAATGTTTGGTAATTGCAACAGATAGAAGCAGGTTGCAAACCGGCAGTACTTATAAAAATTTCCAATTATTTAAACCGGATATGACAAGTATCGAACGTCAAATAAACAGGTATCCTTATGTTGTAGATTCTTATTTCAGAGGAGCTGCACCCGAAAATGGATATTCGTCAAAAACTCCTTATATTTTAAATTTTTCTTCAAATGCTTACAGTGGAAATGTTGCAGATGGAAATTTTAAAGTTTTCGTAAAATGCTATGGAGCAGACAGTCCTCGTCCTATACGACTGATAAAAAATAACAGAGGATATTGGAAAGCAAAAGAATGGAGCAGTATAATAATGGGTATTAAAAAACCGGTTTCAAACAATGACGACGATTTGTAGTTTTTTGTAACAATTCTTAAGGTTAAACCTTATCTGCCAAGTTTTTTATGAGCATCGACAAAATGACCGGCAGAAATTGCAGCCGCAATGGAAATTTCTCCGGCAAGAGCCACTGAAGTACAAATTTCAGCAAATTTTCGAGCTTTCCCTACTCCGTAACAATCAAGAATATTCAGACATTCTTTTTGTGTGGGAAGAGCTGTTCCTCCGCCTACAGTCCCGACTATCAAACTCGGAAGTGTAAGCGAAACGTAAAGCTCGTTGTTTTTGGTCAGTTCCATGCGAGTAATTCCGACTGCCGATTCCGAAATGCAAGCCACATCTTGTCCGCAAGCTATGAAAAGAGCCGTTAGTCCGTTTGCCACATGACCTTGTGCTCCAATGGCTCCGCTTTGAATTGCTCCAAGTGTAGAAACTCGCCAGCACCCGACCATACCTTCGGGAGTAGTTTTTAAAACATTTTCGATTATGTTGCGAGACAAAACTACTTCTGCCGTAACTTTCTTACCCCTTACATTGCTGAAAGAAATAGCCGTTGCTTTTTTATCGCCGGAATAATTACTTTCAATGAGCCAATCTTGCGGTTTTACCGGTGAATTTTTAAGAATGTATTCACATATCAGATTTGTTGAAATCGTAACCATATTTTGCCCCGAAGCGTCGCCGGTTGAATATTCCAAAGTAATAATCAGCGAGTTACCTTCTGCATTTGTTCTTAATTCTCTAAGTTTGGCAAAACGACTCGATTTACTGCAAATTTCTTTAAAAGTATCAAGTTTTGTAACGAGCCATTGTGCAAAAAAACCGACTTCTACAATATTTTTGAATTTAAAAAATGGACTTCGTTGTACGCCTTCCGTAAGGCAAACCGCAGAGATGCCACCGGCTTCTCGACACGCTTTCATTCCTCTGTTGTACGATGCAACCAATGCTCCTTCGGTTGTTGCCATAGGAATAAAAAAGTCTCCGTTTGCTTGTGTTCCGTTTATCAATAAAGGTCCGGCAATTCCGACCGGAATTTGAGCCATACCGATAAAATTTTCGATATTTCCTTTTAATTGTTCGTGTTCGTCAAACTTTTTTTCACCGGATATATAGTCCATATTCGTTTTACGAATATTTTTAAGATATTTCAGACGCTTGTCTTGTCCCGCTTCGCTGTACGGTTCTTCCCAAGGTATGGTTTCTACAAAAGGAATTTTATCTTTTGTTTTCGGAAAAATTGTTTTTCCGATTTCTTCAATACTTTGATTTTCTTCTATAATGTCAAATATATTTTCAACTTTATCTACGGATATACTCATGTTTTTTTAGAAATAATATGGTGAAACTTTGGCAAAGTTTTTTTGCCAAATGCTTTAATAATCAATCAGTTCGGCATGAAAAGACCCTTAGGGTTTGATTTGACAAAATTTAATAAATCTAAATATCTAATTTACAACCTTTTACTTAAAACCCTAAGGGTCTGATTGTGAAAAATATACTTTTTAGCATTTTTCATAAGTGCAAATTACTGCGTTATTTTGATTATTTTAAAATCCTCATTTACAATGTTAAACTCCGGTATTTAAAAAATCAAAATGCTTTATATTTTACACTTATGAAAAATGCCTGCTTTTTTATTATTTTACAAACACTCAGCGATTGTCTTGTATGTCTGTTCAATATCGTTATCCAGTCCTACGGAAAAACGGACAAGTCCGGGTGAAAGTCCCATTTTAGCTTGTGTTTCCAAAGGAACTTCCGATGATGTACTTGAACCGGAATTGCTGAAAAGTGTTTTGAAATATCCTAAGCTGACGGCAATATATCCGACATTTTTCTCTTGCATTTTTTCCATAATTGCGGTTGCGGCTTCTTTGGTTTTCATGTCGATTGCAATAATTCCGCCGTATCCGAATTCTTCATTCATGATTGAATTAAGGAGTTCGTGTCCTGCGTGTTCCGGTAAACCTGGATATGAAACTTTAAGTCCGAGTTCTTTGAACTTTTTGGCAAGATATGTAGCGTTTTTACTGTGCTGTTTCATGCGAATATGCAAAGTATAAAGATTTTTCAAAATACTTGAAGAACGCATCGGGTCGAGTACCGGACCGAGTAGCATTGCCGTTCCGTCGTTTACGTTTATTAATGAATTTATAAATTCTTGGTCGCCGCAAATTGCACCGGCTACAGCATCGTTTTTGCCGTTTATGAATTTTGTCATACTATATACAACTATATGTGCACCAAGTTTATATGGCGAAATTATCATAGGTGTAAAAGTATTATCTACCATTAATTTGATACCGTTTTTGTTGGCAATATCAGCAATTTTCGGAATATTCGCAACTTGTAAAAGAGGATTGCTGATTGCTTCGGTATAAATGAGTTTAGTATTTGGTTTTACTGCATTTTCTATTGCATCTAAATCGGTCGGGTCTATAAAAGTTACTTCGATATTAAATTTTGGAAGATAATTTTTAAGGAAAGCATAAGTTCCTCCGTAAGTTGTAACACTTGATACTATATGGTCTCCGGAGTTACACAATTGTAATATTGCACAAGTAATTGCCGCCATTCCGGAACCTGTAACCCAGCCGGCTTCAGTGCCTTCCATTTTTGCCAAAGCGTCTGAGAGGTATTTATTCGTCGGATTCCAATGTCTTGAATACAGAAAGCAACCTTCGGCATTCCCGTCAAAAGTGTCTGTCATTGTTTGGGCACCAAGGAATGTATATGTTGCAGAATCCGTAATTGAAGGATTTACACCACCAAATTCACCAAAAAAACTTAAATTTTGGATTTCGTAAGCAGGATTAAATTTGTCCATTTGTGAAGTTTATAAAATTAATAAATATTTGAGTTCATTTAAAGCACAAATGTATAAATTTAAAACGATATAATTAAGATGTTATTTAACAATTAAGGTCTTCAACCTATTTAATGTGATAAAGTCATATTTATAAGAACTTAATAAACATACTGTTATATAAAAATGATGTATAAAAACTTTTGTAATGACAAGTGAGATAGATATAAAAAGACCCTTAGGGTTTGATTTGACAAAATTTAATAAATCTAAATATTTAATTTACAGTCTTTTAATTAAAACCTTAAGGGTCTGATTGCCAAAAAATATACTTTTTAGATTGTATATTTACGATTCGGCTTTCGCCTGATTAATAATGGTTTTATAAATATTGTATATACAAATAATTTTGTCATAGTACTTACTTAATCTAATTTGTCGAAAAGCAGATAGAGGTTTGAAATTATCAAATATTATTTATTTTTTTGTCGGCACACAAAAAATACTACTTTTGTGTGTTAAATTAAAAATAAAAAAAAGGTCTAAGACCTTAAAATTATATAATGAGCGAAAATATTCTTAAAGCATTAATGCAATTATTTGCAATTATAGCACGTCCCGACAGTAATTCCGGCAATAGGCGACCGGTTGTGGAGTCTTTTTTAAAACTTCAATTAAATCAAGAGCTTGTAAGAGAATATCTTGAAGTTTTTGACGGTTTTTATAGTAGAAATCAGAAAAAACAAAGTAAAAAAGGCAGTAAAAGAAGGCATATTTCGGCAAGTTCGGTTCGGGTTCTGACAATTTGTACCGTTATAAACAAAGAACTTACGCTGAAACAAAAATTTATTGTTGTCATACGATTGTTGGAATTTATCAATTCCGAAGACGATTATACAGAACAAGAATTAGAATTTGTAGATACGGTTGCGGAAACATTTTTTCTTAAGAAAGAAGAATATAAAATTTTACAAGATTTTGTTCTCGAATCGGCAGATAATATAATGGCGGAAGAGAGTATTCTGCTTATAAACAACAATAAAAGCAGAGGCGATGATGAAAATATCGGGAATCATTTGCACGCTCCGTCTTTAAAAGGTAAAATTATAGTTTTGCATTTGAAATCGGCAAATATGTATGTTTTTATGTATGTAGGCATTTCCGAACTTTATTTGAACGGACAACTTATTCATACCGATAAAATTTATGTAATTTCAAACGGTTCGTCAATAAGGGATTCCAAACGAAAACCGATATATTACAGCGATATTGTAGGTGCTTACAATGCCGACGATTTAGATAGTAAAATAACTTTTGAAGTAAGCCGGCTTGAATATAAATTCAGTAACGGTGCTTATGGTATTCACGAAACTAATTTTATTGAAGATACAGGTAAACTTATAGGTATAATGGGAGCAAGCGGTGCGGGGAAATCGACAATACTCAATATCTTGAACGGAACTCTGAAACCTACAAAAGGTGAGGTGCTTATAAATGGTATTAATATTCACAAACAAGCTGAAGAAATTGAAGGAATTATTGGTCATGTATCTCAGGACGACCTTTTAATAGAGGAACTTAGCGTTTTTGAAAATTTGTATTTCAATGCTAAGTTATGTTTTTCAAGATACAGTAAGAAAAAAATATACAGGGTAGTCCTTAAGATGTTGCAAAGTCTTGGTCTGTTGGAAATTAAGGATATGATAGTCGGTAATCA
>JAOZMN010000069.1:2900-4907 GCA_029934265.1 Bacteroidales bacterium | reverse complement strand
AACGGTCTTTGAAAATTTGTATTATAATGCAAAACTTTGTTTCGCAAATTATAGTAAGTTTCAGTTAATACGTGCTGTTGTTACTACTCTACAAAGTCTTGGTTTGTATGAGAAAAAGGATATGAAAGTAGGGAGTCCTTTGAATAAAAAAATAAGCGGCGGACAAAGAAAACGACTGAATATTGCGTTGGAATTAATAAGAGAACCCTCTGTTTTATTTTTGGACGAGCCGACTTCCGGACTTTCTTCAAGCGATTCCGAAAAAATACTCGACATTCTTAAAGAACTGACACTCAAAGGGAAACTGATATTTGTAGTAATTCATCAGCCATCTTCCGATATTTTCAAAATGTTCGATAAACTTTTGATACTTGATACGGGAGGATACCTTATATATAATGGCGACCCAGTTAATTCAATCGCATATTTCAAATCGCAAATAAATTATGCCGACTGGGAAGACAGCGAATGCAATACTTGTGGAAATGTAAATCCGGAACAGGTGTTTAATATCGTGGAATCTAAAGTTTTAGATGAATATGGAAGTGTTACAGGAACCCGAAAAACTTCTCCGCAAGAGTGGTACGAATTTTTTAATAAAAGAAAAGAAAAAGAAAAACATAAAAATACTCTTGTAACAAAAATTCCGGAAATATTATTTAAAATTCCCGGTAAATTTAATCAATTTAAGATATTTGTTCAAAGAGACTTAAAGGCAAAATTGGCAAATAAGCAATATCTTATAATTAATCTGTTAGAAGCACCGATTCTTGCTTTTATAATATCGTATCTTATTAAGTACTACAATGTTGCGACTGCCGGAGAAGAAGGATATACTTTATATCAAAATCATAATTTGCCGGTTTATATTTTTATTTCGGTAATTATTGCAGTTTTTATGGGCTTATCCATTAGTGCTCAGGAGATTATAAAAGACAGAACACTACTTAAACGAGAAAAATTTTTAAATTTAAGTTGGTCGAGTTATTTATTTTCAAAAATTTTCATATTATTTGCATTATCGGCGTATCAAGCTATTATATATATACTTATAGGAAATTATATACTCGAAATTCAAGGAATGACTACTGCTTATTGGATAGTTTTGTTCACAACATGGGCTTTGTCGGTGCTTACCGGACTCAATATTTCAGATGGGTTTAAAACTTCGATTACTATATATATACTTATTCCATTTCTGATAATTCCTCAAATAATTCTCAGCGGAATAATCGTAAAATATGATAACTTGAACCCTGCAATGTCATCACCCAAAAATATTCCTTGGTACGGCGAAATGATAATGGCACGCTGGACTTATGAGGCACTCGCCGTTTATCAATTCAAAAACAATAAATATCAAGAACCTGTTTTTGAGGTGGAGGGACAAAGACAACGTGCTAATTATAAGAAAGATATATGGCTTAATGAAATAGAAAATCGATTAGTTTTTTACGAAAGTAATATAAATGATAATAGTAAAAAAGATAAAATTAAAAAAGCAATTAAACTAATTAAAAATGAGTTAAATAAAGAAATTAATAAAAATAAATCAATTATTTTTACAGGTGAACTTAAAAATTTCGATATTAATAATTTCGGAAAAAAAGACATCAAAAAAGTCAGAGAGTATTTAAGTAAAATTAAAAAATATTACATAAAAAAATTCAATAAAGCCGATAATAAAAAAGACAGCTATCTGGCAAAACGTATGAAAACCGATTCGCTGAAAAATGAGTATTATAATTTGATGAATCATAATGCCAATAAGCGTTTAGAACGCATGGTAACCAACAAAGACCAACTGCAAGCCGTCATAGAATACGATGGAGAGCTTGTGCAGAAATCATACCCGATTTACAGGTATCCTGATACAAATATAAAGGCTCATTTTTACGCTCCGAAAAAAAACTTTTTCGGACGATATTATGATACTTTTTGGTTTAATATTACCATTTGCTGGATATTTGCAATAGTAATGTATATTACTTTATATTTCAGAATGTT
>JAOZMN010000069.1:0-2890 GCA_029934265.1 Bacteroidales bacterium | reverse complement strand
ACTAAAAGTTAAGTACTCTTACAATTTTTTTAATACATTTAATTTATTTATAGTAAGCTAATTAAAAGAATTTTGCACGAGTGCGTAAGCAACATTAAAAAGCTTGAAGACCTTGAAAATTGTTTTATGAAAATACTAATAATAAACGGACCTAACCTTAACTTGCTCGGTATAAGGGAAAGAGGTATATACGGCGATAATTCTTTTGAAAATTATCTTGATAAATTGAAAAAAAAATATCATGAAATTTCAATCGAATATTTTCAGTCGAATACCGAAGGAGAAATTATAAATAAAATACATGAAACCGGTTTTTCTTATACCGGAATAATACTTAATGCCGGAGCCTATACACATACTTCAATCGCAATAGCAGACGCTATTTCGACAATTACAAAACCTGTTATCGAAGTGCATATTTCAAACGTTTTCAGACGAGAAAAATTCAGGCATAAATCATATATTGCTCCGGTTTGTAAAGGCAGTATTTCCGGTTTCGGATTAAATTCGTACAGACTTGCCTTAGAGAGCTTTATCGACTAAGAAAATAGATTTTATTAATAATAAACAATTTATAAAAATAGTGAAAGCATTTTTAAAACTCATCAGAATACAAAATTTACTGATAATTGTCCTTGTGCAATTTTTGATACGTTATACGTTGATAATTCCAATAATCGAGGCACAGGGAGGTTACACCGCTTTGTTCGGAACTTTTAATTTTGTATTGCTTGTATTTTCGACCGTATTTCTTACCGCCGCCGGATATACAATAAACGATTATTTCGACACAAAAACAGATATGCTAAATCGTCCGAACAGAGTGATTGTCGGCAAACAAATTTCCCGCCGAAACGCAATGACGATACACATAATTTTTACCGTTATCGGAATAATTCTCGGATTTTACATTTCTTATAAAATACACCTTTTCAAACTTGGTTATATCTACTTGATAATAGCCGGCTTACTGTGGTTTTATTCGACAAATTACAAACGAAATTTACTTGTCGGAAATATACTTGTCGCATTTCTTACCGCACTTGTACCGTTAATGCCGGTTTTGTATGAAATTCCGCTTCTAAATGCTTTTTACAGAGATTCGTTAATACTTCTGAAACAAAATTTTAACAATCTTTTCTTTTGGACGCTTGGATTTTCGGCTTTTGCTTTTATAACGACACTTACAAGAGAAATAATTAAAGATACGGAAGATTTTGAAGGTGATTCTGCTTACGGAAGAAAATCATTACCGATAACAGTAGGCATTAAAAACACGAAAATTATAGTAATTTCATTAATATCCGTTACGATAATTGCAATTATTATAATTTCGATTCAACAGCTGACCTGCTCCGATTTCATAACTCAAGATTGTAATACATATAATTATATATCAATATTTTACATACTTTTATTAATAATTGCACCGAATATTTTATTAATTCTAAAAGTCTTAAAAGCTCAAAATGTTTCGCAATGGCATACGGCAAGCAATTTATCCAAAATAATAATGTTACTCGGAATTTTTTACACATTTATTATAATGATAAGTTTGCAATAGATTTATCATGAATATTTTTACGATAGAAAATTTTACAACTTCAAAAAAATAAAAAATTACAACATAGTCAATGATATTTAATAATTTAAAGAATAAAAATATAATTCTTGCATCGAAATCGCCGAGAAGAAAGCAACTGCTTGAAGAGTTGGGACTTACTTTTGAAGTGAAAGTAAAAAGCGGCATTGATGAAACTTGGAATAAAGAACTTAAACCTGAGCAAGTCGCCGGCTATCTTGCCGAACACAAAGCCAAACAATACGAACACGAAATAACAGAAAATCAAATACTTATAACAGCAGACACGATTGTTTGCAAAGATAACGACATATTAAATAAGCCTGCCGATTACGATGATGCAGTAAGAATGCTTGACTTGCTTTCAGACGGTAAACATTTGGTAATAACCGGAGTATGTATAAAGTCGCTCGACCGTTCTGTTTCGTTTTCGTGTACAACCGAAGTCTATTTTAAGCATCTTTGCGAAGAAGAAATTGATTATTATATTGAAAATTATAAACCTTACGATAAAGCCGGCTCATACGGAATACAGGAATGGATAGGATATATCGGTATAGATAAAATTGTCGGTTCGTTTTATAATGTAATGGGTTTGCCTGTACAGAAAATTTACGAAGAGTTGAAAAAGTTTTAATAATGAGAGAAAAACCGACAAAATCGGAAAAACTAAAAAAAGCATTGCAAGTAATAATTTCGGCAATTATAGGTTGGAAAGTTGTGCATTTGTTAGAACTTACAACATTTTTCTCGGTACTTTTTTTTCTCGGTATATACATAGTAGTCAGCCTGATTATCGAAATGATATGGAGGTTAATATATAAGGTAAGGAGAAAAAATAAATAGAATAAAAATGGAAAAAAATAAAGAAATAAGATGGGAGCAAAGATTTTCAAATTTTAATAAAGCTCTAAAAAAACTTTCGCAAGCTGTTGAGTATATTAAAAATAATTTAGCGGAACAAGAAATTGAAATTGATTATGAAAATGCAGAAAGTATATTAGATGAAATTATCAAAGAGGGATTAATTCAACGATTTGAATATACTCATGAATTGGCTTGGAATGTTATGAAAGACTTTTTATCGGATGTCGGAAATGTAAAAATATATGGCTCAAGAGATGCAACAAGAGAGGCTTTTAAAGCAGAATTAATTAAAAATGGAGATATCTGGATGGAAATGATAAAAAGTCGGAATAAAACAACACATACTTATAACGAGGAAACCGCAGATGAAATATATATTAAAATTCTGGTTCTACTGGAATTTGTGTGAATGGCAGGTCCAGTTTACCACAAAAAATAATA